>JAZNUF010000065.1:0-7785 GCA_045592185.1 Candidatus Flemingiibacterium sp. | reverse complement strand
TAATACAAGCACCATTTTTGACAGACCTGAAACGCAGTTTTATAAAGAATACGGGCAGAAAGATGTTTATATTGCAAAGGGTGAAGGTATAGAAGAGTATACGCCAATTTTCACATATCACGGATTCAGATATGTCCTTGTTAAGGGTATTACCGAAAAACAGGCGACAAAAGATTTGTTGACATACAAAGTTATGAGTTCTGATTTGAGGGTTATTGGTGGCTTTGAGTGCAGTGACAAAACTACAAATACTCTCTTTGAAATGGTTTGTCGTGCGGATATTTCAAACTTTTACTATTTTCCCACCGATTGTCCGCACCGTGAAAAGAATGGCTGGACGGGAGATGCTTCCATGTCAGCGGCTCATACAATATTGCTGTACGATGCCACAAACAGCTGGCGTGAATGGCTGAATAATATACGGGCTGCGCAAACGGAAAGCGGCAAGATCCCCGGAATTATTCCTACCTATGATTGGGGATATAAATGGGGGAATGGACCGGCTTGGGACAGCGTTCTTTTCAATCTTCCATATCAAGCATACAAAAACAGAGGAAATACCGATATAATTATAGAAAATGAAAATTCTATGATGAAGTATCTGAATTATGTCATAAAGAGAAGAAATGAAAACGGAACAATAGCGTTTGGCCTGGGAGATTGGGTTCAGGTAGGTAGAAAAGATGCCGATTATGATGCGCCGTTAGAGGTTACAGACACTATTATCACAATGGACATAGCAAGAAAAGCGGCTGAGATGTTTAATGCTGTGGGTTACAGCTGTCAAAGGGACTTTGCCAATGGAATTTACGAAGATTTACGTAATACCATCCGAGCAAAGCTGATTGACAAGGATACTCTTGCTGTGAAAGGAAACTGCCAGACAAGCCAGGCAATGGCGCTATATTACGGCGTCTTTGAGGAGAACGAAGAACAAAAAGCCTTTGAGAATCTTATGAAATATATTGCACAAAAGGGCAATAATTTTGATTGCGGACTTTTGGGCATGCACGTTCTGTTCCATGTATTGTCCAAATTCGGTCAAAGCGAATTGGCGTACGAGATGATTACAAAAAAAGATTATCCCTCCTATGCACATTTAATAGAACAAGGCGAAACTACGCTTGTTGAGTCGTTTCAGCCGGATGGAGTGTCTTACGGTTCGCACAATCACCATATCTTTGGCGATATCGGCAGGTGGTTTATAAAATGTATTGCAGGCTTGAATGTGGTTGACCCTCAAAGTGTAGAGATAAAGCCGTGTTTTATTGAAAAGCTCACTTATGCCCGTGCTTATTATGATTTCCCATCAGGCAAAGTTTCTGTTGAATGGCAAAGAAAGGCTGATGAAATAGTGCTTAGTATAACTTGTCCCGAGTGTATAAATTATAGCGTAAAGCTTCCTGAGGGATATGTGGAAAATGGTGGAATTATAACGAAAACATCTAAATAAAAGTCTTTTGAATAAATAGGGTTATGGGTATGAAAATAGGAATAAGTTTTCAAGCTCCAAATGGCAGTGAAACCTATAGGTTAATAAAAAAGTGCGGTTTTGACTGTGCAGATATTAACTTATCGTCTACGGAAACACCCTTTTACACATTGCCCGAAGCTGATGCTTTAAAGCTTATAGAAAAGGAAAAGGCGATGAGCCGGACGGCGGGCATCGAGATTAATCAGGTTCATGGACCGTGGCAGTGTCCACCGAAAGATTTTTCGGTTAATGACAGAAAAGAACGTATGGAGAAAATGAAAAAAGCTATACGCTTTACATCAAGACTCGGCTGCAAAAATTTCGTGATTCATCCAATAATGCCATTTGGTCTTAATGACATCGGAAAACCTGAAGAAGGAGGGACGTTGGAGCTTAATCAGGAGTTTATGACGGAACTATTAAAGGAAGCAATAGAGAATGACGTTACGATTTGTCTTGAAAATATGCCATTTACTGAATTTTCTTTATCCAAGCCTGCTGACATTTTAAAATTCGTAAAGACAATTAACGATGAAAACTTGAAAATATGCCTTGATACCGGTCATGCCGCTATACTTGTAGGTCAATCGGTGGGAGATGTTGTCAGAGAGCTTGGAGATGAAATAAGAGTTCTCCACGTCCATGACAATAAATGCCAACTGGATTTGCATTTGCCGCCTATGTATGGAGTGATTGATTGGAATGATTTTGTAAAGGCTCTGTCCGAAATACAATATGCAGGCGTTTTATCTTTGGAAATCAAATCAGCTTTGCAGGACACCGATTTTCACGAAACCACGTTTAAATATTATGCAGATATAGCAAGATATCTGATAAAGCAGCATAGTTAATTGACAGTTGGATTCTAGCTAATAAAGATATCCTATTTTTATCCGAATTCATATAATTGTGAAATTTTCAAGTTTGGGTTGCATAAATGAGAATTTTGTGATACAATTACTATGGGATACTTTGATAATCGCGAAAATGGAGGACAATAATGAACGCAAAACGTAAAACCAAGATAATCTGCACCATCGGTCCTGCGTCTGCATCTTGCGAAACTATCCGCGAAATGATGCTGGTCGGAATGGATGTTGCGAGACTGAATTTTTCTCACGGAGATTACGCCGGACATAAAAAAATTGCCGACATGGTAAAATCCGTCAGAAAAGAGCTTGGCAAATATACGGCATTATTGCTTGATACCAAAGGCCCTGAAATTCGTCTTGGTACTTTTGACTCTCCTGTGATGCTTGAAGCGGGGAAACAATTTGAATTGGTATTTTCCGAAACGGTAGGAGATAATAGCAAGGCCTTTGTAACCCACAAGGATTTGTGGCGTGATGTACATGAGGGCAGTCGTATTTTGATTGATGACGGTTTGGTGGAGTTAAAGGTTATTGAAACCAACTCGAAACGGATTCTCTGCCGAGTAATCAACGGCGGAAAAATTTCCAGTCGCAAAGGCGTTAATGTACCCGGGGCAAAGCTTTCCATCCCATTTTTGTCTGAACAGGATATTTCCGATATAAAATTCGGTATTGCGGAGGATTTTGATTTTATTGCTGCATCTTTTACACAGTGCGCGGCGGATATTGAAAAAATTCGGGAACTTCTTGACCGAAACGGCGCTCACGATATGCGTATAATTGCGAAAATCGAAAATGCCGCTGGCGTTGAAAATATAGATGAAATAATTAAGGTCTCTGATGCCATAATGGTAGCAAGAGGTGATATGGGCGTGGAAATTCCCATGGAGGATATTCCAATCGTTCAAAAAAAGCTGATATCAAAGGCGTACAGCGCAGGCAAGCCCGTAATAACCGCAACTCAGATGCTTGAAAGCATGACGAAAAATCCTCGTCCCACAAGAGCAGAGATTACGGATGTTGCCAACGCTATCTATGACGGTACATCTGCCATTATGCTGTCGGGTGAAACTGCGGCAGGAGAATATCCCATTGAGAGTGTTCGTACTATGTCGTCTATCGCTCTACGTACGGAGGGTGATATCAGATATACAGAACGGCTTTCTCGCGGACTTGCAGGATTTTCAAGCGTCACCACGGCGGTTTCTCATGCCGCTTGCACCACCGCCAGCGATCTCGGAGCAAATGCAATTATCACCGTCACGAAGTCCGGTATGACCGCAAGGATGATAAGCCGTTTCCGACCTGAAACTCCAATAATCGGATGCTCGCCCAGCGAAAAGGTTTGCCGTCAGCTTTCACTTTCCTGGGGAGTTACTCCAATAGCCATCGAAGAACAAATGACAAGCGATGATCTCTTTGAACACGCTATAGACGTGTCATATTCGAAAAAATTGGTGGAATACGGTGATTTGGTTGTCATAACCGCCGGTCTGCCTCTTGGGGTAGCGGGAACAACCAACATTCTCAAAGTGCAGATTGTGGGTGACGTTTTAACCAGCGGTACCGGCATTGCCGCAGGTGTGGATTCGGTTTGCGGTGCCCTTTGTGTTTGCCGTGACGAGGAGGAAATGCGTCAAAAATTTAAAGAGGATGAGATTATAGTTATCCCATCTACCTCAAACGGTGTTATAGATTTGCTTCGCCATGCCAAGGGGATTATTTGCGAAATGGACGGAATTGATTCCCACGCCGCCATAGTGGGGCAGGCTCTTGGAATTCCCGTAATTGTCGGCGCTCTTGGGGCAACGAAAATATTGAAAAGCGGTACGGCAGTAACTCTCGATGCCAAACGTGGCATGGTTTACTGCGGAGAATAACACACAAAAATGCTTCTGTAAATGGGAATTTCAGAAGCATTTTTGTTTATGATTATTAAGCACTGTTTGCTAATGAAAAAATTAAATTTCTATTGACATTAGGTAAAAAAAATGGTATAATATCCGTGTACATCAATTAAAGGAATGAATTAATAAAACAATGACGAATGGAAAGTCCCGAAAGGCGGATTGAGATGGATGAAATTTTACTTCTCGGAAAGAAAATAGTCGTTGATAAATGCCCGATTTTGTTAAAATACACTCCGGATGCAGAGTGGCAGAAATATTGGACTGTTATGGGTGGACAATGGGAATTTGACGGCGAGTGGCTTGTAGGAACGGAAAGAGGAAACAAAGGCGGAATCCTTTTCAGTAAAGCGCGTTATGAGGAAAATGTTATGCTTTCCTTTACTGTCAAAACGGTTCTCCCTGCCACGAGAGATTTGAATGCGGTATACTGCGCAAATTGGGATGAAAAGACGGACTACTTAGGAGATTCCTATGTTTGCGGATTGAATGGCTGGTACGAAGGGAAAAGCGGTATTGAGCGAAATTTAGGCTCTAATATTTACACTACGACTTCTCTTTACCACTACACACCGGGCAAGGAAGTTCGCATATCCTGCGGTGCTATTGACGGTCATAACTTTATGACAGTGGATGGAGTATTGATTTCGGAACTTATTGACCCGAATCCCATAAAGGGCGGTTATGTAGGCTTCTCACCTTATTGCACAAAGCTCAAAATTAAGGATATTGAAATTCGCGAAATCTTTTATGAACGGGACGAAAAGGTCTATGAGCCCGAGTTTTAAATGAAAATAATTTAAGATAAAACTTATAAAGGAGAAGATTGAAATGGCAAAAACTACAGACTTCAGATACAACACAGGCGCTTCCAAGGTGCCGTGGGCGGCAGTAGGTGAAAACTACAATGCTCATGACCTCATGGAAATTATCCGCTTCCTTATGCAGGGAGAGGGTAAGGAATATGACGATGCTATTGCGGCTGTTTGGGAGCAGGTTAAAAAGCTTGATAAGGTTTCAACACCTCCCGGAAAGCTGTCTCTCGCTTCTAAAGTTGCCGAGGCAGAGGAGGCTTGCAACAAGTACCTTGGTACTACTACATCAACATTTGTAACCAACGCAACCGCAGGCTTTGAGATTGCTTACAAGTATGCAAATCTCAAAGCGGGTGACGAGGTTATTGTTCCTGCAATTACTTTCGTTGCAACCATGGCGTATCCTCTTGCTATCGGATGTAAGTTGGTATTTGCAGATGTTGACCCGAGAACCATTAATATGGATCCCAAGGACGTGGCAAAGAAGATTACAGACAAAACAAAGATGATCGTTCCCGTACATATAGGCGGATATCCTGTTGACATGGATCCAATTATGGAGCTTGCTAAGAAGCACGATATCTTGGTGCTTGAAGACGCGGCTCATGCCTTCGGAGCTATGTACAAAGGAAGAAAGATCGGTACTATCGGTGACTTTGCGGCATTCTCCATGCATGAGGTTAAGAATATCACCTCTTTTGGAGAAGGCGGTATTGTTACAACCAATGTCCCCGGATTTGGCGATGATATGAAGCGCGCTCGTTTCCTTGGACTTGATTTTACTTGCCCCATCAAAGACTGGCTCTACAATATTACACCCATTCCGGGTAAATATGGACCTTTCATGGCAGGTAACTACTCTACTACAGAAATTCAGGGCCTTGGATTAACCCTTCAGGTGGCTCGCAATGAGCAGATTATTGCCGAAAGAAGAAGAGCTGCGGAGTATCTTACAAAACGCTTTGCGGAAAATGATGCCATTATACCTCAGGATATTGGCAACGATGAAATAAAGCCCACATTCCATCTTTACCTTCTTCAGATAGACCCTGCAAAGGCAGGAGGAGATGTTCAGGTGCTTAAGAAAAAGCTTGAAGCAAAGGGCGTTACACAGATTGCGCACTTCGGTCCTCTTTACCGTTTCAAGGTGGTTCAGGATATGGGTTATGATTCCGATGAGATTGCAAAGACCTGCCCCGTATGTGAGGAAGTATTCTACAAGAGATTTACTCATCTCCCGCTTTACGGTCTGAGCGATGAACAGCTTGAATATATGGCAGATATGGTACTTGAATCTGTTGCGGAAATGCAGGCAGGTAAATAATTAGTTTTTACAGGAGATACAGAAAATGGCTTATTATATGAATACAATGACTGTCCGTGATATGAAGGCAGCCATGGAAAAAACAAAGACGGTAATAATTCCCACGGGAGTTGTTGAACAGCATGGCTATCACTTGCCCCTTTCTACAGATATTCTGAATGTTGTAAGACCTCTTGAAATTGCGGCTGACAGACTTAACGCAGTTGTTGCTCCTTCTGTAAACTATTGTTTTTCAGGCGGTGAGCTTTGCGGAACCGTTAACGTAAGCCCGAATACTTTTGGACTTTACATAAGTGAAATTGTTTCTGAGTTCGTTAGAATCGGATTTGAAAACATAATAGTATTTTTGGGGCATGCAGGTACAGACAACATTAACGCTCTCAAAAACAGCCTCCAGATGCTTCTTCGCAGAAATAAAGAATTGTCTGAGAAAATTACCCTTTCTCTTGTTGAAGTTTGGAAGCTCTCTCCCACTTGGCTGAGCGGATTCACTCTTGAACCGGAGCATGATTTCCACGAAGGACTTATGGAAACCAGTGTAACTATGTATTGGTCACCCGAGCTTGTGAGAGATGAAATCGTTATGGACGAAGAATATATTTCTCATATGATGAGAACTGACCAGGACTGGTTTGAAAAGAGAACGAAGCCCGTTGACAGCCCTTATATTGTTGAGACTGTCGGCCAGCGCGATGAAATTGAAGTAGGCGTTATGGGGCTTCCCGAGCGTGCCACAAAGGAGTTTGGAGAGAAAATCTGCAATGAGATTGTAACAAATCTCTGTGAATATGTAGATATGCTCGAAGAGCACAGAAAAAACAAGTAAGCGAAAGGTGAAGCTTATGAAAATTAAATGGGGTGTAATCGGTTGCGGCGGTATCGCCGACAGACGAACTCTTCCCGGCATGATGCTTGCAGATAACGCGGAGCTTGTTGCGGTTATGGATGCAAACAAGGACGCGGCAGTAAAGTGCAAGGAAAAATACAATGCAAAATATGCCTTTGATAACGTGGATGAACTGCTCGCTGTTGATGAAATCCAAGCGGTTTATATTGCTTCTCCCGTTTTCTGCCATAAAGAGCAGGCAATGGCGGCGGCAAAAGCGAAAAAGCACATCCTTATTGAGAAGCCCGTAGGACTCTCTTCAAAGGAAGCCGAAGAAATCGCTGAATTTTGTAATGCCGAGGGAGTAAAGTTAGGCGTTGGATTTATGATGAGATTCCACGCATATCACCAAAAGATGCGCGAACTCGTAAGGGACGGAAGTCTTGGCGAAATAGTTTCTGCAAGAGCTCAGCTTACTTGCTGGTATCCCGAGATGGAAAATTGTTGGCGGCAGGATATGAAGCTGTCCGGCGGCGGAGCTATGATGGATATGGGTATTCATTGTAT
>JAZNUF010000064.1:0-1713 GCA_045592185.1 Candidatus Flemingiibacterium sp. | reverse complement strand
ACCGCTTTGATACGGATACTGATAAAGAGCTTGACATTATCCGTAAGGCTTGCGAGAATAAGGGCGCGTCATTTGCCCTGTCCGAAGTCTTCGCAAAAGGCGGAGAAGGAGGCATAGAGCTTGCAGAAAAGGTAGTAGAGGCCTGCGAGAATAAGTCTGATTTCAAGCCCTTGTACCCCGATGAAATGTCAATCAAGGATAAAATCTCCACCATCGCACGGGAAATCTACGGTGCGGCTGATGTATCCTTTGAAGCAGGGGCAGAAAAGCAGCTTGCGGAGATTCTGGCTCTCAATCCCGAATATGCAAAATTCCCCGTATGTATGGCGAAAACTCAGTATTCTCTGTCCGATGACCCTGCAAAATTGGGACGTCCCACGGGATTTACTTTGACGGTGCGTGAGGTGAAGTTATCGGCAGGAGCGCAGTTTATTGTAGTGCTTACCGGTTCGATTCTGACTATGCCGGGACTTCCCAAGGTTCCTGCGGCATATTCTATTGACGTTGATGATGACGGAAAAATCATCGGTTTGTTCTGATGGAAATACTGTCTAAAGTTACAAATTCCCCCGAAGAAACGGAATCGGTCGGCGGTGAGCTTGCGCGGTACGTACTTGCGAACGCAGAAAGCTTTGTGGCACTTTACGGCGACCTTGGTGCAGGAAAGACCGCTTTTTGCCGAGGCTTTGTAGGTGTAATTTCGCCTGATGCGCATGTCTGCAGCCCCACTTATGCCATCGTAAATGAATATGACGGTGGGGATGTGCCCGTTTTTCACTTTGATATGTATCGGGTAGAAAGTGAAGATTCGCTGGATTCTATCGGATTTTACGACTATTTCGGGCGGGGAATAATTATCACCGAATGGAGCGAAAACATCCCATACGCCCTGCCTGACAGACACATTAAGGTTAAAATCGAAAAGCTTTCAGAGGACAAAAGAAAAATAACTGCAGAGCTTATTACAGAATGAAAATACACATAAGGACGTATATTTATGATAACCCTTGCTATAGATTCTACGGCAAATACAGCCTCCTGCGCCCTTCTTAAAGACGGGCGGATGGCGGCGCTATATACGGTAAACGGGCTTTTAACCCACAGCGAAACCTTGCTTCCCATGATAGAAAACGCGTTGTCCAAGCTCTCTCTTAAAATAGAGGATATAGACCTTTTTTCGGTATGCGATGGACCGGGCTCATTTACGGGTGTGAGAATAGGTGTGTCCCTTATTAAAGGGCTTGCCTTTGGGAGAAATAAGCCGTGTGTCGGCATATCTACTCTTGCGGCACTGGCAAAAAATCTTGATGGAGTCAGCGGTTACGTTGTCCCGGTTATGGATGCCCGCCGCAGTCAGGTTTACACGGCGATTTTTAAAGACGGAAAACGGATAACCGAGGATATGCTTATTCCCCTTGAAGAGCTTTACGAGATGATTAAAAATATGGGTATAAGCTCAATCCGTCTTTGCGGAGACGGATATGATATTGCAAGAGAATTCTTTAGGGAAAAGGATGTTTTGGTTCATGATACCCCTGCTCTCATGATTCCACAGAATGCTCTTTCCTGCGCTCTGTTGGCAGAAAAGGCGTATAACGATGGAAAAATCACCACCGACAAAGGGCTTTCTGCAAAATACTTAAGGGCTTCTCAAGCGGAGAGGGAAAGAGAAGAAAGGCTCAAAGGGCAAGGATAAAGTAAATTTACGGTGTT
>JAZNUF010000063.1:0-1579 GCA_045592185.1 Candidatus Flemingiibacterium sp. | reverse complement strand
TAATCTACGTCTCCGAAATGCCCGACGAAACCGTCCGCGCCATGCATATGCACCCCGCGCACTCGCTCGACGAAGCTCTTGAAACCGCAAGGTCTCTTTCAGGCAAGGAGAACCCGACGGTGGCGGTGATTCCGGACGGGATTGCGGTGATGGTGAGATGAGGAATGCGTAATGCGCAATGCGTAATGCGTAATTATGGTGGAAATCCTGAATAATCAGCACATAGGTAAGTAATTTATCTCAGCACATAGGTAAGCCGGTGGTAAGTAGAGGTAAGAAAAGAAACCGGACAAGTGCTAATAATAGTATAATTAATCAAGCGGAAAAAAGCAATAGGAATCGGTGGAGAGAGAACCAAGAAGGAAATCGGCAAGAAAAACTTCAAAGGTGTTGTGAGAAACAGGTTTTAAACCAATGGTAAGCCCACGAAGGGAATAACCGATGGTAACCCTGACGGAGTTTATGATAATCTCACCGCTTGAAGTGACTTTTCTTGTCTGAAATCCAATCGGATATTCAATGTCATCAAAGTCACCGACGTATTTTCTTTCAGAAACAGTGTAAACCTCATCGGGAGTCTTCATGCCAATTGCCTCATTGGGACGAACCTCGTTGTATTCCTTGACCCATTCGTCAAGAACAACCTGATTGGCAGCTCTGCCGCCTCTTATGCGTCCTTGAATCTCTCGCGCCATATCCGCATGCATTCTCTCAAGCGAACCATTCTGCCCCGGTGTTCCCTTGTCAGTTCTGTCAGGGATGATACCAAGAGTTATCCACCACGCAGAAAGGCAAGTCAGAGACAAAAGACCGTTGGGGGAAGCAAATGGAGTTCCGTTGTCGCTTCTTATGACCTTCGGAAGCCCGTATTTCTTGAAAAGCTCGGTTAAAACTGCTCGTACAGCTTCCGAACTCTTAGATTTCATAAGCCTTGCAGCGAGTATTTTTCTCGAGGCAACATCTCTTACGGTAAAGGGCTCACAGAGCTCACCGTCGGATTTCCACCAGCCTTTAAAATCGATAGCCCAAACGTCATTTGGAGCTTCGGCTTTGATATGCTGACGAAGTCTGTTGGAATCGCAGGATGAAGATTTTACCCTTCTTTTCTTAACGAGCTGGGCCTTATCAAGGATTCTGTTGACACTGCTTAAAGAGGGTACTACGAGTTCGGGATGAGCTTTGGCGAAGAGCTCGCGAATCTTCTTTGCGCCCCAAAACGGGTGGGCTTCTTTGAGCTTGATAATTCCGATAATCACATCTTCCTCCAAAGCATTTGCGTGTGATTTCGTGGCTCTGCTTTGCTCATACAGACCGCCTTTACCTTCGGCGAGAAATCTGTTTTTCCATTTGTATCCTGTTTTCTCGGAGATACCGAACTCTGCACATAGGCGTTTAAACGGTCTGTTGTTTTTGAGCATTTCTCGAATGAATTCTTCTTTTTCAATCATTTTGTTGGTTTCCTTCCATGGCATTTTTGGCACCGCCTTTCGGCTTCTATTTTACCATGGACTTACCTATGTGCTGACACAAACAAAGTCGGATCGTAGCCATGTCGTTCTGTGAGCCAAGGAGTTGGACT
>JAZNUF010000062.1:0-11285 GCA_045592185.1 Candidatus Flemingiibacterium sp. | reverse complement strand
GTTTTCCTGTTAGGTGGAATGTGGTGTGAGCTTTTGCGCTTGCAGGGGCTCGTTTGTTACGCTGCACTCTTTGCTGCACTATTTCAAAAGTCGCATCGTCTATAATCCTTGGGATGGCATCATCTATTACCACGCCTAAATATTCGTACCTGCCTATGTATTTTTCATTTGAGAGCAATCGGTGAAGCGACTTGTATGTAAATGGCTTCCCGGTAGAGGACTTATGTCCGGCGGCATTAAGTTCACAGCAGATTTCTTTAACTGTGTGTCCCCCTGCGTACATTTCGTATATTCGTTGTACAATAAAGGCGGTGTTTTCATCAATGATGTAGTTTTTATCCTTGTCTATTTTATAGCCGAGAGGAACTGTACCGCCCATGTACTTACCGAGCTCCGCCCGTTGGTGCATACCTCGTAGTACATTTTGCGAAAGATTGGCGGAGTAGTATTCTGCCATTCCTTCCAATACGCTCTCCAGGATGATACCTTCCGGGCCGTCCGCAATATTCTCCATTGCAGACATTATCCTCACATTGTATTTTTTTAGCTGTGCTTTGTAAATAGCGCTGTCATAGCGGTTACGGGCGAAGCGATCCAGCTTGTACACTATTACATAGTCGAACCGTCCGCTTTTTGCGTCTTTAATCATCCTTTGAAAGTTAGGACGCATATCGGTTCTTCCCGTCAGGGCTTCATCAGGATATATACCGACAATCTCTATATCATTATCTTCCGCCCATTTACGGCAAACATCAACTTGACCTGAAATGCTTTGCTCATTTTGCCGGTCACTCGAATATCGGGCGTATATTACTGCCTTTTTCACCTGGCGTATGTATTCCTTTCTCCGTCTGCGTGGACGGGAAATTATTTATTTTTACTAATACCGCTTCGTCTGCTCCTTGGTTTCTTTCTCGCAGTCGGCGGCGGAAAAACATTAGGATTCGGGGGCGGCTGGTTTTGGGTAACTCGTCTGCATAGTTCATCTTCAATGGTGAGTTGCTTCATAGAGGGCTTTTCATTATTTTTCAAAAAAAAGGAAAACAACTCCATAAACACATCATTCCTTTGAAAGCTCGGCTGCATAAGTAAGCAGCTGAGCTTGTTTTATTACATCTAATCCTCTAAATAAATCTACTAATACATTCTCCGCTTCGGAAGATTTTTCAGCAACAGCCCTTCCAGTGTTAACGATATTACCGTTGCCAATAATGTTATTATCACCACTTATAGTGTTGTTTGAGTTTTTAACTGCACAATGGTTGTCGTACATTGGCACATTTGTAGATGTTTTATTTTTAATTTTATCGCTTTCAGGGGTGGGTATTGCATAATTAACTAAATCGTAAGCGTTAAAAAACTCATTAAGCATACCCGTCAAACAATTGCTTACTAATTTCAAAATTTCTGCACAAATACTTATAATATGTTCGCATATAACTTCTTCTGCTTCATCAGATTTGTACTCAGTTTTATATAGACTAATAAAAACCTGCGAAACGAGAAAATCGTGTTGGTACAAAAGGCAATTTCGCTCTTCTTTAAAATTGCAATAGTGTATAGAATTGACAATATTTGAATAGTTGTCATTTTTTTCGTGGTCATAATGAGCAATTAAGTTACGCAATGCGATAAGAAACTCTACTTTCGATTTTTGCGATGAACCATTTTCAGCTTCATTATTAAAGGAAGATAGTAATAAATCATACTGCATTTTTACATTTTTGTTATTTGTTAATTTGCTGATAGCGGATTTGTACGCTTTTGTCTTATTTGTTGTCTTAAGCAGCATAAGTGTCTCGCTTAAAATGATTATTATGTATTTTAAAGCTATGTATGTATGATTAGTATTCTTGGGTAGCACGTTCTTGGTATTTAATAAATCCTCTAACAATGTATTTGCATTATAAATATCGTTGTATGCTTCAAATAGTCTTGAAGCGTAACGACGTACAATATCATCTTGCTGAAATAGTTTTCCGACATCTATTGCGTAGGTTTCGCATTGACGCTGGTCTACTAAAATGCAATATGGGCTATCAACCATCCCGAGAAGATAGTCGGTTGTTACGTCAAGATAATTAGCTATCTTTTGAATTTTATCGCATGAGGGGGACGAGCTTCGTTTTTCTAAGTCATAAATAAAACTTTTGGATAATTCACAGGTTTGAATTAGGGTATTCAATGATATGCCCAATTCTATACAACGATTTTTTATCCTTTGTGCTAAAATGGCATTTTGCATAAAACAAACAACTCCTTTTTGTTTAAAGCAACAAAATTACGGAAATTTCCGCAAAGCGTATTGACATACGGAAATTTCCGTATTATAATAAAAGTATAGACCGATTCAAAAAAATTCCCCGTCAATCGGTCAAGACAAAAAGTCCCCGAGTGGGTGTTTAATTGTAGTGTGGTAACTTAATTATACACCATTCGGGTAATTTTGTCAATCTATATATGAAAAAAGCATAAGAAGGAGGCGTAAAAAAAGTGAACAGACTTGAACATTACAGGTTAAGTCGAGGAGTGACACAGACGGAGCTTGCCGAGAAATCAGGCGTTCTGCAAACTGAAATTTCAAGAGCAGAAAAAGGTGTTAAGGACTTAAAAGGTATGAATTGGGCGAGCATTGCGAGAGTTCTTAATTGCACGGTGGACGAGCTTTTGGGGGTGGCAGAACAAAGGAAAGGTGAAAAGGAGGATTGTAACGATGGACAAAAGCATTAAATCGCAAATAGCATATATCAATGCCAGGCTTCTTGAGATTGACGCGGCATTCAACGGGCTTTTAAAAGAGCTGCTATTCGGAAGTGAAGTCGACATACCTGATACTCTGCTAAACGAAGTGCGTAATTATGCAGAGCATCTCATGTGGAAGAACAACAGCGCCTTGAAACCGAAAGAGAGGAAATAGAATGTGCGTGACAAGATTCCTTATTATCGGAGGTTTGCTATTGGTTATTATAGCAATGTTGCTCCAATATAAAAAACGGCTTGACGATGTGGCAAAAATGTTAAAAGGAATCAAAACCGAGCTGAACTTCATTCATTGGACAACGGAACTCACTGATTGGGCGGTAAGGCGGGTATTACACATTCACAAAACGCATACATACTTTGACGAAGAAGCCGGAGAGATAACCATAAAAGTGAAATTTGATGAAAGAAATCAAACAGTACAGGAGGCAAACGATGCAGACGAAGTTGAAAGCGCTATTGTTTGAAAAAAAGATCACGCAAAAGGAGCTTGCACGACGTGTAGGGATATACGAGCGCGGAATGACAGACAAGATGCGCGGTAAAGTGGAATTTACATATACCGAGGTATACAACATCTGCCTTGAACTTGGTATTACGAATCCGCTTGACGTGTTTTTGCCAAAAAAAGAAGAACGAGATGCGCTAACATCTCGCTCAACTGGGAGAATTATTTAGTTTTGGACTTGCTGCTCTTGGTCTGCGACAATGCACTTCCGGCTACACTCTTAGATTTATTGCTGTAACGATCATTTCTAAGTATAGCGGAAGCTTTTGAAGCAACCTGTTTGCTGGTCTGTTTTGTATTTGCCATATCGTGTTCTCCTTTCTTGCGTGATATACATATTATACCACAAAAGGCGGAAAAACTCAATGAGTAGCGCGGTAAACTCTTGTGAAACATTTATGGAACACAAAGCCAACATTCTGTAAATAGAATATGGATTGCGCACAAATTTACAGAAAAAATGGCATTTTTGAAAACAATAAACCAAAAGGAGAATAAACCATGAAAAACAAAAAATCACCATTACCGGAGCACGTTATCAGAGCTATGCGGAGAGACGACGGCTATATCATAGCTGAAGCGGGAGCACAAGGCGTACAGTACGTTGCCTATGTCCTCACCGCTGACGGCTACAAGCCCCTATGTACCGTTCCTGTCGTAAATGTCCAGGAGCTTTGGCGTGAGGGAATCATAGAACACGTTGGAGGCGGAAAATGGAAGCTGACGGAAAAAGGCAAGGAGGAATAGGCTATGAGTGACATATCGACAACACCTACCTGGGAATTGAATCATTTTTGCTTGTGGGTAGCGAGAGCCACGGAAGCGTATTTTAAAGACCCCGATGTCCAAAGAAGATACAATGAATGGATGAAAGAAAAGGAGCGTGAAGCAAACAAGGGAGCGAGCACGTTATGACGCCTTAATAACTCCCAAAAAAAAACAAAAAGGAGACACTAAAATGAACGAATTTTACAGCGGCTTACTTATTCTATCGGGCGTATATCTTACGGGGCTCCTCGGCATATGTGCGTGGTGCCTTTGGCAAATGTACTTAGCAGATACAAAAAAGAGAAGAAGAGGAAAAAGGAGGAGAGTGGAGATGATGGACTATCTTGACCTATACGAGCGTCACGAGGCGGAGCAGGAGCGACAGCTTGAGAAGCTTCCTAAATGTTCCGAGTGCGGCGAGGCGATAACCGATGACCACTATTTTGACATCGCCGGCGAGGCTGTTTGCTACGAGTGCCTTCTTATAAATCACCGAATGGAGACCGACAATTATGCGGCGATATGAAAGCAAAAAAAAAGACCGCCTCATGCGCAAATGAGAACGGTCAAAGCATATAGCACCATTATTATAGCATGAAATTTTGAAAAAGTCAAGTCTTTTACAAGGAGAAATAAATATGAACTCATTATTTAGCTCCAAGCTCTTTAAGCTTGTAGCTGTAGAGCGAACCGACAAAAAGGGCATACCGGGTATATTCCACTTTATGGGGCTGCCATCTGTACACGGAAGCTGCAGTGAGGTTACCGCCCTCGAAGACGGAGTTGTGATATTCGCAGGCAGAAATATGGGCTCGCAGAGAGGAAGCCGCCGCGGCATCCATGTTATAGTACGCGGCCGTGGGGGAGTGCACATCATGTATGAAAAGCTCGCCGGCTGCGCAGTGCGCGATGGCGACACGGTACATATCGGGAACATTATCGGATACGCTGTACCCCATCAGCCTATCATTGTTGAACTCCGCAGGGCGGGCCGCCGCATAGACGGCTCTTTATACCTCGGATTCTCGCCTCAAAAGACAACATTTAACACATCAAGCGGAGATACAGAGCGAGCTATCATGGATGAATGCAAAATAAGTGAAGAGCTAAAAAATCACATTAACCTTCATCCTGATGCCGACAAGATGTGGCGGGGGTTAAGAGCCTTACTTACAATGAGAGCTTCCGCCGAAAAGGAGGGGGTGTATCATGGAGGCCTGTAAGCGGAGAATATCTGCCAAAACATATTTTGCTCACCCGGCTGTGAGTCGTTCAAGTCTTTTTGAGATGCGCAAAAGCCCTGCCCATTACAAATATGCTCTTGAATCGCCGGAGCAGTCGACCCCGTCATTAGAATTCGGCACAGCCTTCCATACGGCTATACTTGAGCCCAAGAAGTTTTGGCAAAATTACCGTGTCATGCCGAGCATTGACCGCCGGACAAAGGAGGGTAAAATAGCCTACCAGGAGCTCCTCGCCAGCAAAAAAATTTTTCTCAGTGCCGAAGATTACAAAGCCATCGAGGCCATGCAGGCGAGTGTTTTAAGTAACAAATATGCAAGAGTGTTACTTCAGGGCGAGGTTGAAAAAAGCTATTTTTGGACGGATGAATTTACGGGCATTGACTGCAAGTGCCGCGCGGATTGCAGGACAGACCTTAAGAGCACATCGGTCATTGTAGACCTGAAGAGCTGCAGCAGTGCCGAAACCGATGCTTTTATGCGCGACTGCTTCAGGTTCGGGTACGACCTTCAGAGTGCCTACTACAAGACCGGGGTTGAGGCTGTCACCGGGAAGCCTCACAAATTTGTATTCATTGCTGTGGAGAAGACTCCGCCTTATGCGGTGAACATTTTGGAAGCTGACGAAATATTCATCAAAAAAGGGTATGACGATATGCGTCTATATCTTGGGATGTTAAAAGAATGTCGTGAGACAGGAAATTATTACGGCTATACAGGCAAGGACGGAACGCCGAATATGTTAGGCCTTCCTGCGTGGCTTGCCAAGGATTATGAGTGAGGTTGGGCATGAAGCAAAAGTATCAAGTTATTCGTATTGACACGCAGCATTACTTCGGGAAAACCGCAGAAACAAAAACTGTAGTAGGCGAGACCTTTGCCGTAAGTGCGGCGAAGGCTATAAACAACATTAAATACAGGCTTGGAATTAAGCCCGGAGATTTAAGCTGCGACTACATGGGCGATGGCGGCAGGGTGACAAGATTCGAAGCTACATTAATTTAAAAAAGGAGATTATTATGAACAATCAGGAAATGGTACATACAGAAGAAGCAAGGGTGGAGCAGGTGGTGCCTGTATATCCGCGAGGACCGGTATTTGACAATGTAAATCAGGGCACGGTTGCTATCGAAAGCAGCAGAGCTATCGCTGAGGCACAGGGCAAGCTTGTTATAGCCAAGCGTTTCCCGAGAGATGAGGTTGCCGCATTTGCGAGAGTGATGCAGGCTTGTCAGAGAAAAGGCCTTGCTGAAAAAGCCTTTTACAGCTATCCGAGAGGTAAGGAAACTGTTTCTGGACCTACAATTCGTTTCGCCGAGGAGCTTGCCAGATGCTGGGGGAATCTTGATTATGGCATTAAGGAGCTATCTCAGGACGATGGCAAGAGCGAGATGCAGGCTTACTGCTGGGACCTGGAAACGAACACTCAGAGCGTACAGAACTTTACGAATCCGCACAAGCGTGAGGCAGGTTCATCGGTCAAGACATTGACTTCTCTCCGCGACATTTACGAAAACAACGCCAACATGGCAGCTCGCAGACTCCGTGCACGTATTCTCGCTGTTCTCCCCAGCGACCTTGTTGAAGAAGCTATAAAGACCTGCAAGGCTACTCTTGCCGGCAAATCAGACGAGCCCCTTGCTGACCGTGTAAAGAAAATGGTTGTCGCCTTTGAAAAAATCGGCGTTACTCAGGACATGATTGGAAGACGACTTGGAGGAAAGATAGGCACAATGACCGCCGAGGATTTTTCTGATTTCATAGGCATTTACAACGGTCTTAAGGAAGGGGCTACCAAAATTTCCGACTGGTTTGAGTACGAAAAGGAAGCCACAGCGCTCGCTGATGAGATTGACAGCATGGAGGCGGCACAATGATTAACGCGTTAGTTTTTCAGGGCCGGCTCACTGCTGACGTTGAGTTAAAAAAGACTCAAAGCGGGATTTCTCACACTGAATTTACCATCGCTTGGAGCGAGAGATACAAGGAAATTGAAACCAAATGCTTTCTCCGCTGTAAGGCTTGGCGTCAGACTGCCGAATTTATAGCAAAATACTTTGCAAAGGGAGCGCAAATTCTCATTGAGGGGCGAATGGTTACCGAAGAATGGGAGAATGAAAACGGCAAGCAAAGCCGAATCATTTGCGAGGTCGAAAAGGTACATTTCTGCGGCGGCAAATCCGAAAATTTACAAGATTCTGCCTCCGGTGCCGCGCCCGCCGCTACAGCGCCGAATGTGGAGGTTGTTTCCGATGACGACCTACCGTTCTAAATTTTGATTTATGAAGATACTTGTTGATACACGGCAGAAAGCGGGAAAGCACACAAGAAAGCACGTGCAGATGGAAGCTATGGGACATGAGCTTATATTTACGCCCCTCACCGAAAAACGTGGTCTTGTAGGCGATTATATGCGCTCTGACGACCTTTCGGTTTCCGTTGACACGAAGCAAAACCTTAATGAGGTCAATTCAAACATATTTTCCGACACCTCACGTTTCATGAAAGAGGTGCGCCGAGCCTTTGAAGCCCATATAAAGCTATATGTGCTTATCGAGCACGGCGGCGAGATCAAGGACATAAACGATGTGCCAAAATGGAAGCCAAAGTACGGTTGTCTTAACTCTCGCCGGCTTTATGACCGTATGTGTAGGATTTCTATAGCCTACGGCGTAGAGTTTTTATTCTGCGACAAGCGGGTGACCGGTAGACGGATTATTGAAATTTTGGAGAATAAAGATGAGCGTGGCTGATGAAATAAAGGCGAGGCTGACTATGTCCGAGGTTTTCCGAGGATATGGCTTAAATCCGGATAGTCGCGGCAAGCTTTGCTGTCCTTTTCACAATGAAAAAACGCCATCCCTCGGAGTATATAGAAACGGCAAGCGATTTCACTGCTTCGGGTGCGGAGCGGACGGAGATGCTATAACCTTTACCATGCGATATTTTGGTCTTGGCTTCAACGAGGCACTCCGCCGGCTGAACGAGGATTTTTCGCTTGGCCTTATAAAAGCAGGGCATACAACTCGCAGGGACATGCTGAAAGCTATTGAGGCAGCCAGAGAACGCAAGGAAGCACGGAGAAAACGTGAAGAGGCGGCGGAGAAGCTCACTACAGCTTATTGGGAAGCCTTTGACCGATGGAAGGGTTATGATGACGCCTTGCGCTTATACAAGCCTATGAGCGCATCAGAGGAGCTTCACCCGTTATTCATCGAGGCTCTTCAAAACATCGCTTACGCCGCCTACATACTCTCCATCAGAGATGAAGAAAGGAACCATTTTGAAAAATGTCAGACAGTTTAACGGTTGAATTGCCGAAATTTACAAAAGAGGATTTTTTAAAAACAAGCGCGCCCTTTGATTTTCTTTATCAATTTTACGACAACTCTTTTCTTTTGACGCAGTACCGAGAGCAGATGAAGGCTTACGCCAAGAGCGTTGGTGTCAACGGGTTTATGCAGCTTTGGAAATGCTATCTCGAAGCAAAGAGGGGGAACACCTCCCCCTCCATATACAACTCTACTCTCTTTGAGGAACAGGAAATCGAGCTTGACAGCGGAGAATATGTCTGTGACGATTACGGTGTTGTAAAGCCCGGCAGAAACGGCTACGAGCTTGTTGTTTGCAAGCACCCTATTTTACCCGTACAGCGGCTCATAAACATCGACAGCGGTGAGGAACGTCTTTCTATTGCCTTCAAGAAGGGGCATACTTGGCGGCACACTATCGTTGAGAAGACTACGCTTGCATCTGCGACAGGCATACTGCAGCTTGCGGCTCAGGGCATACTTGTCAATGCCGAAAACGCCAAGGCTTTAAGCTCATATCTTTTTGAGCTTGAGCAGTTAAACTATGATAGGCTCCCTGAGCAACGGTCGGTAGGGCGTGTCGGCTGGGTTGGTGATCACGGTTTTTCCCCTTATGTGGACGAGCTTGTTTTTGACGGTGATAGGAGCTTTAAGTGCATATTTGACTCCATAACGGAGCGAGGAAGCTACGACAAGTGGCTTTCTGTTGTCAAGGAAGTTCGAGCAAAGAAAAGTATCACCGCACGTCTGCAGATCGCCGCCGCCTTTGCATCGGTCATACTTGAGCCCTGTGGACTCCTTCCGTTTTTTCTCCATATCTGGGGTGGATCGGAGTACGGCAAGACCGTAGGAATGATGGTTGCCGCCTCTGTATGGGCTTCTCCGAGGATGGGTGACTACATAACCACCTTTAACGGCACAGCCGTATCGCAGGAGCTTCTTGCAGGCTTTTTGAACAGTCTTCCCATGTGTCTTGACGAGCTGCAGATACAAGCTTCCCAGGGCGTTAAAGACTTCGACAAGATTATATATATGCTCACCGAAGGTGTGGGCAGGGGCCGTGGTGCCAAGGCAGGAGGTCTGCAGAAAGTCTCTTCCTGGCGCAACTGCATGATTACCACAGGCGAGTTTCCTATTACCAACAGCTCTTCTATGGGCGGTGCGGTGAACCGTGTAATTGAGTGCGAATGTACCGAATATGTACACGATGATTTGCCCGGCGTATGTGAGATTATAACTAAAAATTATGGTTTTGCCGGCGAAATATTTGTTGAGTGGCTAAGCGATGAAGATAATATTAAACGTATTCAGGTCCTCCAAAAGGACTACTATAGGCGGCTTCTTGACCTCGACAGCACAGCCAAGCAGGCGGCTTCCTTAAGTGCTATTTTAGCTGCCGATGAGATTGCCACCGACATAATATTCAAAGATGGAATCAATCTGACCATCAATGACATCAAGGGCGTTATCAAGGATACAGCCAAGGTAGAGGCTAACAGACGTGTTTATGATTTTATCATGGATTTTGTAGCCGTTCATTCTCGAAACTTTGCAAGAAACAGCTACGGTGACTACGACAGCGAGGTTTACGGTGCAGTAGAGGACGACTGTATATACATCATCAAATCGGTGCTTGAAAACGCTCTTAAGCAAGAAAATATGAATCTTACTGCCTTTTTATCATGGGCTAAACGGAACAACTATATTGAGTGCGATGCGGGACACACGACCAAGCTAAAGCGGATTAATGGGAATCGTTTGCGGTGCGTTTGCGTCAGGGTTGTAGGCGATTTCTCCCTTGACGGGCTCGGAGGGGTTGACGATGAAGAATTACCACTCTAATCTGTCACCGATGTCACCGCTTGTCACCGCCATTTTAACACACCCTTATATATACAAACATATTTAAATTACCAAATATTGGCAATTATTGAAGTCCTAATTTAATAAATATATGCGCTCTCGCGTATAGGAAAATTTAAATTTTAGCGGTGACATCGGTGACACATCTTAAAAAGCATTATACCACCTGACAATTTACCGTCACCGCTTCTTAAAAATCGGCGGTGACACACAGGTGACAGCGGTGACAAAATGCAATATTTGAGGTGACTTAATGGACAGGCATGATTTTTTAGAGCTATGTCAAAGGGTGAGCTTATATCCCGAGGTACGCGGAACACGAAAGGTGCCACCTGAGCTCGCTGTGACATATGACGGTGTCAAATATTACCCGGTATCATATCTTCTGACATTTGATACCGGTAAAACGGTACACAAGGCTATTTTACATGATTTAAAGGCGAACAGCGAGGTGGTGTGTCTTTTGTCTGATGTGGAAAAAAATCAAGAGGGAGAAGCTCTTGCAGGTCGAGAGCGACACGAAGATGTTCAAGACTATGAGAAAAAACCGGAAGTGCTTTAATGGTGATTATAAAACCACTGCTTTTATCACGTTCGTTGTTTTGGCTGTATGCATATGCTTTGCAACATTTCTGTTTTCATTCGAAGGCGGTACTGAGGCTGAGTTTCGGGATGATAGTTCGGCTGAGGTTATCAGAATCGAAGCCCCGCGAGGCGTATGGGAGGCTTGTATTCCGAAAGTGGTTCGCGCGGAGGCTATCGTGGAGCCGGAGTCAGAGGTTAATTTTGATTTAGATACATATACGGATGTGCCGGAAGCGGCGGTTGTGGATG
>JAZNUF010000061.1:0-5497 GCA_045592185.1 Candidatus Flemingiibacterium sp. | reverse complement strand
TGGCTACGATCCGACTTACCGTCATATTTCTTCCCTGTCAACAGCGGTTTACAATCCGAAGACCGTCTTCCCGCACGCGGCGTCGCTGGGTCAGGCTTTCGCCCATTGCCCAATATTCCCCACTGCTGCCTCCCGTAGGAGTCTGGACCGTATCTCAGTTCCAATGTGGCCGTTCAACCTCTCAGTCCGTCTACCGATCGTCGACTTGGTGAGCCGTTACCTCACCAACAATCTAATCATACGCGAACCCATCTTTCATCAATAAATCTTTGGTATGTAAATCATGCGACTCACATACATTATGCGGTATTAGCGACCGTTTCCAGTCGTTATCCCACAATGAAAGGCAGGTTGCTCACGCGTTACTCACCCGTCCGCCACTAAGTCAAATGAGCGCCCCCCCGAAGGGTTCTTCTCAAGTGCTTCGTTCGACTTGAATGTGTTATGCACGCCGCCAGCGTTCATCCTGAGCCAGGATCAAACTCTCTAAAATTTTGTATATGAAGCAGCTACTCCGTTTCCGTTTGCTTCTCTCATCTGCCGCCCTCACCTCTCCTTTCGGTTCAGCTTAGGTTAACACAGGAGTTACGCACGTCTCTGTTTTTCGCTGCTTGATACCTTCTTCTAGAGTCTACTTGATGTTAGCTCTTTTACTTTGCAGAAGTTTTACTTCTGCTCTTTACCTTTTGTTCGTGTTCAAAAGAATTGTCGAGATTCTTTGTTATCTGTCTTCCGTTTTGGCACTTCCGTGCCTCACTTCATACTTCTTTCATCTCTTGTTGTTCAATTTTCAAAGACCATTGCTCCGCTTTTCGCGACTCGATTATTATACCACATCTCGCCGCGCTTGTCAATACCTTTTTTGAAAAAACTTTTGCTTTTTCTTCTGTACCGACTCTAACCCGCTTCCTGCGGGACAGCCTATATATTATATCACATCCCTCTCCTTCTTGTCAATACTTTTTTTATCTTTTTTTACTTTTGGCTATTGTGTAATTGTATTTATATCTTATTTTATCCGAATCTGTCTATTTTACACACCTTTTTATTAATTTTTGAAAAAATGTGGCAAACCTATTTATTTTACAGCGCTTTTCTGCTATAATATAACATATGAAAGGAATTAGTTATGACCTATCAAGCCTTAATTAAACGTCTGAGGGACTGCGGCGCCGCTTTACCCGATCACGAAGCCGCCGAGCTTGTGCTCGCTATTGACGGCAAAGACCGCCAATGGTGCCTTTTAAATCCAGGCGTCCCTCTGTCCTCCGAAATTGGTTCTGCTCTCAAAAAGCGTGAATCGGGAATCCCTCTCCAATATATCCTCGGCGAGGCTTGGTTTTTCGGAAACCGTTTTATCGTTTCTCCCGATTGCCTCATTCCTCAGCCGGATACCGAGCATCTTGTGGACAAGGCTCTCGGCTGTTTGCAAAAAGGCGGACGCATTTTAGACCTTTGCACCGGCAGCGGATGTATTGCTATATCTATATTGAAAGAAACCTCCGATTCTACTGCCGCCGCGGTGGATATTTCCGCCCCCGCCCTTGAGCTTGCCAAGAGCAATGCACATCTGAACGGCGTTTTTGAGAGAATTGATTTCATTGAAACCGATGTGCTTACCGATGACTTGTCGGAGCTTGTTTCGGCAGCGGATGTAATAGTTTCAAACCCTCCTTATATAAACACCGATGTCATCCCCACCCTTTCGGCGGAGGTGCGTCATGAGCCGAGAATCGCCTTGGACGGCGGAGAGGACGGCATGACTTTTTATCGCCGCTTCATCAAGGTCATCCCTCAGTATATGAAATCTTCAGCCAAAATGTTTCTTGAAATCGGCTACGACCAAGGCGAAAAAATCACGGAACTGTGCCGTGAGGCAGGGATTCCCTGCCGCCTTCACAAGGATTTCGGAGGAAATGTGCGCGTTGCGGAAATTTCCCGTGTCCATATGGGAACAAGCGAATAGTATATATTGTAGATTATTTATGATGCTAAGCATCGGAACGGAGATATAATGAACAAACAAACGGTACTTTGCCTCTTTGGCGGAAAGTCCTCGGAATACGAGGTTTCCCTTATTTCCGCTTATTCCATCCTAACTAATATTGACCGCGAAAAATACAACATCCTGACCGTGGGTATCACCAAGGGCGGCAATTGGTATTATTTTGACGGCGAACTGCAAAAAATTAAGGACGGCAGCTGGTGTGACGATGTTCGCAGCATGAAAAAAGCCATACTCTCCCCCTCTCCATCGGACAGCGCGCTTATTTTAATCTCCGACAGCCACGCAGAAAAAATCCACGTGGATGTGATTTTCCCAATAATGCACGGCGCCAATGCCGAGGACGGCACTCTTCAAGGGCTTCTCACCCTTTCCGGTATTCCTTTTGTAGGATGCGGCTGCGCCGCCTCCGCTATCGGTATGGATAAAGGCTTCACAAAGCTTGTTGTGGGTAATTACGGAATTCCTCAGGCAAAATGCGAAATCATCGATAAATTCCGCCTTGTGAGTGATATTGATTCCGTTATCGCGGCTTGCGAGAAAATCAGCGATTATCCGCTGTTTGTAAAGCCTGCAAACGCCGGTTCATCGGTGGGTGCGTCAAAGGCAAAAAATCGTGACGAGCTTATTTCCGCCCTACATTTAGCGGCAGAACATGACAAAAAAATCATAGTCGAGGAATACGTAAAGGGCAAGGAAGTGGAAGTCGCCGTCATGGGTAACGGACCGTACACTGCGTCCACCTGCGGCAACATAAGTCCCGGCGCGGAATTTTACGACTACGATGCGAAGTACGGAGCCGACAGTAATTCCTCCTGCATGATTCCTGCGGATATAAAGCCCGAAACTGCCGAAAAAGTCAGAATCTACGCGAAAATTATCTGCTCAGCTCTCGGCGTTACCGGCCTTTCTCGCGTGGATTTCTTCGTATATGAAAAGGACGGTCGGGAGGGAGTCATTTTCAATGAAATCAACACGCTCCCCGGCTTCACTGCCATAAGTATGTACCCCAAGCTTTTCATCCATGACGGAATGACCTACCCCGAAATTATCGACAGACTAATCAATCTCGCTCTTTCGAAGGAGGAATAAGCATTGATAGGAATTTTCGACAGCGGCCTTGGCGGACTCAGTGCCCTCAAGGAAGTCCGCCGACTTTTACCCGGCGAGGATATCATCTACTTCGGCGATACCGGCAGAGTTCCTTACGGCTCCCGTTCTAAAGAAACAATCGTGAAATATGCCTTGCAGGACATGGCTTTTTTAGCTTCCCACAAGGTCGATGCGGTCATGGTCGCCTGCGGAACAGTAAGCTCCAACGCCCTTGATATCCTGAAAGAAAAATATCCGAACATTCCCATTGTCGGCGTTATTGATGCAGGCGCAAAGGCGGCCGCAAACGCCACAAAAACGGGGACCGTAGCCATCGCCGGCACCGCTTCAACCATCGCCAGCGGAAGCTTCGCCGCGGCTCTTTCTCGGATAGACGAAAAGATAAAGCCAATTCAAATCCCCTGCCCCCTTTTTGTTCCCTTGGTGGAAAACGGATTCGCCGACAAGGGCAACGAAATTACAAAGCTCACTATTGAACACTATCTTGGAGGTCTGCGCAAGACCGATGCCGATACTCTTATCCTCGGCTGCACCCACTATCCAATCATCGCTCCCGCCATTTCGGAGGCTCTGCCCCACTTAAAGCTAATCAACGTGGGCGAAGCCGCCGCCGTGGAACTCCGCGATATGCTGCTTGCCAAAGACACAAAAACTTCCGAGGGAAGCGTATCTTTCTTTGTCAGCGATGAGCCTTACGGCTTTGAAGCAACCGCTTCCGCCTTCCTCGGCGAGGAAATAAGCGGCTCTGTTAAGAAAATAGATATTGAAAAATACTGATTTCAAAAGAAGGAAGCTTTTTCTATACAAAAGCAATGGTCATAAAAATGTCACTTCACAAAATATTTTACCGTTACCCCGAAAATTTCCCCCTGCCTTTGGTGCTGGACGGTTCTACGGGCACTTCGCTGATGGCCGAGGGAATGCCGGCAGGGGCTTGTACCGAAAAATGGGTGCTTGAAAACCCTGAAGTTATAAAGAGAATTCAGAGCCGATATATAAAAAACGGCTCCGATGCCGTTTATTCTCCTACCTTTGGAGCAAATATGCCAACCCTCAGACGAAACGGAATAGACGAATTTGAGGGAATCAATGAAGCCCTCGCCGAGCTAAGCCTTGGATGCGGCGTTCTCGTTGGCGGAGATATGTCCCCAACGGGGCTGTTCATTGAGCCTTTCGGCGACACCCCCTTTGAGGAGGTGGTTTCCATTTACCGTCAGCAGGCGGAAGCTCTAAATAACGCCTCGGTGGATTTCTTCGTGTGCGAAACCAATATAAGTCTGCAGGAGGCACGCGCCGCCGTTATCGGAATCCGTGAGGTTTCGGATAAACCTATTTTTGTCACTATGACCGTGGACGAAAGAGGCTTCACCTTGGGCGGCGATAGCCTGGCTTGCTGCCTTTTGTCACTGGCTGAGCTTGGAATTTCCGCTTTCGGTACAAATTGCTCGCAAGGCCCCGAGGGAATGCTTCCTCTGCTTCGTGAGCTTGTTCCTCTGTCCTTGTCCCTTGGAATTCCGCTTATTGCAAAGCCTAACGCGGGTATGCCCCATGAGGACCAGTCCGGCTGCAGGCATTTTGATTTGTCTGCGGAGGATTTCGCGAAATTCGTCCCCGATTTTCTCACCGCAGGTATTCCGATTATGGGCGGCTGCTGCGGTACAGATGAAAAATACATAAAGGCTATCCGTGATGCGGTTAATTCTCATATTTTGGATTACAGCAAGCTGGTTGCCCAGCCCGCGGATACCATAGCCTCAACCAATCGAATTTATACGGTTGTGGATGACACCGACCTTTCGTCCCCAATCACCGTGGACGATAATTTCTACGATGCCGCAATGGATAGTGCGGACAACGGTGATAAGCTGATTTTCGTCCGTTTGAATGATGACTCCGCTGCAGAAACAGTGGCAGAGTACGCACCCATGCTGACAATCCCCATGGCAGTCAGCGGAGACCCCGCCGCCATCACAAAACTCGCCCGTCAATACTCGGGCAAACTATTTATAGTAAAATAACCCCAAAGGTGACGGCAAAGCCCGTCACCTTTCTCTTTTCTGCCAGCTTTCGATTGATTCAGACGGGCGGATATGGAAATCCGCCCCTACGGAGATATCCCCATGATTCGTTGTTCTTCTCTCGGTGACGGCGAAGCGCGTCACCCTTTGTTTGCTGCTCCTCATAGTGACGGCGTCAGCTCGTCACCCCCCTTTCCTGCGGCAGCGGTAGTTTGTCGCTTCGGTGACGGCGAAGCTCGTCACCCTAACTTCCCCCGCACCCGACTGCCGAATTGGCTTCGCTCCCGAAATGTCGTGCGTACACCCTCCCTTTTCCACCAAACATAATGCGATTGCAGCAGCCAATCCGCCCCAAACCCCA
>JAZNUF010000060.1:0-2029 GCA_045592185.1 Candidatus Flemingiibacterium sp. | reverse complement strand
CATTAAATAAACCCCTCACCGAACTGTTTTATCTGTTCGATGATATGACCTATGTTTCCCTCTCCCGCGAATTTGTTCATATCAAAAAAATCATGTTCAAAATCAAGCCATTCGAGAGGATTTTCCGCGCCGTCTACGGTTATATCCCGACTAAGGCGACCGCACCAAACCTCCATATAACAGTCTTGATTATAATAAGTAAAATCCATCAGATGGCGAAGCGTTATGGCCTCACGACAGATACACGTTTCTTCAAAAAGCTCGCGATAGGCCGCCGCTTCTCCCGTCTCTCCCGGTTCAATATGTCCGCCAACGAAATTATAAAGCCCTAGGTACGGTTCCTTAATACGCTTGCACATAAGCATCTGCTTGCCGTCTGTCGAATAAACTACGATACAATTATACCCTGTCATACTGCTTTAATTCTGTTGCTGTTAAAATAACCGGTTTTCACCTGCGTATATTCCTTTAGAATAAGCAAGGACAGATATCCGCAGATAAAATCCTCAGAGTAAAAATGCCCTGCCTCAAACATATTAAGGCCGATATAATTTGATTCCTCCATAATGTTGTAGGATAGCTGACCTGTAATGTAACTGTCCGCGCCTGCCGCTTTTACTGCATTTACATAGTCCTTTCCGTCACCGCCGCAAATGGCAACCCGATTTACGACTCCGTTGCCTTCGGAATACAAAATTCTCTCGGCTTGCAGAGTTTTCTTTGCGAAAGACGCAAACTCGGCGCAGGACTTAGGGTATGAAAGGGTGCCGATTCGACAAACCGCCTCGCCATCAACCTCAACTGTGGATATATCCGTAAGTCCAAGAAGCCCTGCAAGGATATCATTAAGCCCATTTGGAGCAGCATCAAGGCGCGTATGGAAGGACATTACAGAGATTTTGTTTTTCTGAAGCTTAAAGATTTTGCGTGCCAAAGGGTTATCACACCTCAGAGCATTAATTCCCTTAAACAGCATAGGATGATGGGAAACTATAACGTCATATCCATTGGAAATGGCATAATCCACAGCTTCATCGGTAACGTCAAGTGTAGCAAGTACGCGAAGCACCTCACGCTCCGAATCATCGGACAACATAAGCCCGTCATTGTCCCAACTGCAGGAATAATCTGTCGGAAATTTAGAGTTAAGCCACTCATAAAGCTCATAAACCTTTGGCATTTTCTTCTCCCTTTAAACTATTTTTTCGATTATTTCATCTATAACCCGAAGCAGCTCGCGGTCACTTTTTTGCTCATCGCAATCATTCATTGTGGAACTTCTTCCATCAATCCGCTGTACAGCCGATTTCTTCACCGATTTAAGCCAGCCTATATCGGTATCGGACAAAAGTTTCTTGGCTCGCTGCAAATTCAAACATCCAAGGCGATATTCCGCCTCGGACATCTCTCGGTTTTCTCCGTTAAAATGTGCCGAAATCAGTTGATAATATTTTCCCCCGTCAAATACAACCCTTTCTTCATCAATAGAAAAGCCGTTGCCGCAGAGGTACTTTCTAAGGGCATTTTGCATGGAATGGGGAACTAAAACAAGCCGGCATCCCGATTTTATCGGATAATCCGATGCTTCAAGGATGGATACGATCAATTCTCCTCCCATCCCAGCTATAACAACATTGTCGGGGGCGAAATCCTCGATTCCGTCAAGTCCCGGTCGACAGACGACCTTAATCTTGCTGTGGAGTCCAAAAGCGTATACATTCATCCTCGCTCTTTGACACGGACCTTCGTTGATATCCGAAGCGAGCACCATGGGACTGCCTTTTTGAACAAGATGTATTGCTAAATGGGCGTGGTCTGTGCCGATATCCGCAACCGTACCCTTACCCACAAGTTCTGCCGCAGCGGCGAGTCTTGGAGGGAGTTTAAGTTCTTTCATGATTTTATATTAGTCAAATCGGCGCCAAAAGGCGCCGATTAAATTTTTACTTTGATTCAAGAAATTCGTTGATTTTGGCAACAAGCTCGTCCGCATTAGTGCCGTGAACTTCGCAAGCCATTTCAACAGTTT
>JAZNUF010000059.1:0-7682 GCA_045592185.1 Candidatus Flemingiibacterium sp. | reverse complement strand
TCAAGTAACGGTTGTGGCGGATGCGTCCATCGGCGGCAACAGATACGTTATTGACGGCGGATACGATATATCGGTTGGCACGCAGGTGCATGTGCGTATGCCAAACTACAACGGTACGGGCTACTGCGTAAGGATAAATGAAACGGAGGGACAGTAATGGGCGAGATTAAAAAATCCACAAAGGGGAAATTAAAACCCAATATTATTGATTTTCTTATAGTAATTCTTCTTCTGGGTGCCCTTATCGGAATAATGATGCGGATGGACGTGGTGGAAAAAATCACACTTAACGGTAGTGCAGAGCCTGCCCGTATATCTTTCATGGTTCAGAATATCAGCAGTTCTTCCTACGATTGCTTTGAAAACGGTACGGAGTTTTACAGCAAAACTCACGGTTGCTATGTGGGAAAATTAGAGAGCGCGGGAGCGATGCCTGCCGAAAAGCTGATTCCCTCTATTGACGGAAGCATGGTTTCCACCGTTTCTCCGGCTATGGATGAAAATGACCCCAATTCGGAAAGCTATCGGGTGGATGTACGGGGAAATCTTATAGGGTCCGGCATATTCAGCGAGGAAGGCTTCCTTCTGAACGGAACAACATATATAGCCCCCGGATCGGAGTTCACAATGGAGAGCCGCAACATAACCTTTACAGTCTTGATTACCGATATTCAGGCAATGAACAGCGCGGAATAATTCCTCTAAATAACATTTATATCATCAACCGCAAAAATGGTAGTTTATGCCATTTTTGCGGTGTTTTTTGCGAAAAAGCCTTAAATATGCAGAGAAAATCCATCACAGTTAGGCAATTTATATGCAAAAAAACTATTGATTTTATTTTCGAAATTTGTTATACTATAATTAGGTATTTGTAACATAGTCCCGGTATAGGCCGATACGGACACATAATTCCCTGATTTTGAGGGATTGATACAATTTGTTTTTTCTTATATTATTTGTGCTGACGGTGTGCGTCAGAATGGAGGATTATTATGATATCTCGCGAGGTTACAATTCAAAACAATGTTGGTCTGCACGCAAGACCTGCTACATTTTTTATTCAAAAAGCAAATTCCTTTCAGAGCTCTATTTGGATTGAAAAAGAGGATAGACGCGTAAACGCCAAGAGTCTTCTCGGCGTCCTTTCTCTTGGAATCACCAAGGGTATGACGGTTACTCTTATCGCTGACGGAAACGATGAAGCTGCAGCTCTCGATGGACTTTGCGAGCTTATTGATACAAGCTTCGGTGAATAATCGGGAAAAGGCACAGCATAATAGTTTTGACGGGTCGCGGGATTATTTAGCCTTGACCCGTCTTTTTCTCATAATGTGAGGTAGTTTGATGGCGGAAAACAATCGAAATGAGCGTATAGGCGAGCTTCTTCAAAAGGCGAATGGACTTCCCCTGCGTGCCGGTGTGTATATAATGCGTGACGGCGGCGGGAAGGTTATATACGTAGGCAAATCCCGTTCTCTTAAAAACCGTGTTTCACAGTATTTTCATGAATCTGCCAAGCATAACGAAAAGACTCGCCGTATGGTGATGTCGGTGGCAAGCTTCGATTACATCCTTACAGATACGGAAATCGAAGCGCTGACCTTGGAGAACAGCCTGATAAAGCAGTATTCCCCCAAGTACAATATAAAGCTTAAGGATTCAAAGTCCTATCCCTATATAAAAATGACCGTGAATGAAGAATATCCGCGCCTCTTGGTTACCAGAAAAAGGGTGGCGGACGGTGCAAAATATTACGGGCCGTATTCGAGCATTTCCGCCGTTTACAGTATCCTCGGAACTATACAGAAATCCTTCGGCATAGCCTCCTGCGGCAAGGAATTTCCGAGAGATATAGGCAAGAGCCGACCTTGTCTTAATCACCACATCGGAATCTGCTCAGCCCCTTGTACGGGAGAAATATCCTCTGAGGACTATCGGGGGATTTTCAAGGAGATAAACAGCTTTCTGCGCGGCTCGTTTAGGGACTGCGAAAAAGCCCTCAGAGAAAAGATGGAGGAAGCCTCCGAAAATCTGATGTTTGAGGCGGCGGCAAGATACCGTGACCGCATTGAGGCGTTGTCGAAGCTTTGGCAGAGGCAAAAGGTGGTTGGCGCTCCCGACCTTGAGGAGGATGTAATCGCCATGTACGCCGATGAGCTTTGCTCCTGCATCTCTGTTTTTTATATCCGAGGGGGAAGTATTACAGACAGCGAACATTTCCTCTTCCCGGCAGAGCAGATTGTGGACGAAGAAAATATGTCCGCATTCTTGTCGGAGCTTTATAATATCCGCGAGTATGTACCGAGGGAAATTATCCTTGATTTTACCCTGCCCGACCAGGAGATTTCCGCCCTTGCCGAGGCAATAGGCAGCCGTGTGGGATATAGGCCGGACATACGGACACCGGAACGGGGGGACAAACGCCATTTGTGCGAAATGGTTCGGGACAACGCAAGGCAGCAGGCAGCCCTTTATAAGGCGCGCTCCGAGAATGATAATAAAACCCTCGTGAAGCTTGCATCTCTCTTGAAGCTTGAGGTAGTCCCCGAGCGAATCGAGGCGTATGATATCTCAAACTTTGGAAAAGACAATATTACCGCAGGAATGATAGTTGCACAAAAGGGCAAATTCAAGAAATCGGACTACCGTACTTTCAAAATAAAGACCACAGACGGAATTGACGACTACGGAGCTATGCGGGAGGCGTTGTCAAGACGGCTTGCCCACCTTACCGATGAAGCTTTCGGCACTCCGCCCGACCTTATACTTCTTGACGGCGGACGAGGCCATGTTGGGGTGGTAAGGGAGCTTATGAATGAGCTTGGCTGTGAGATTCCCGTTTTCGGAATGGTTAAGGATAAATTTCATAAAACCCGCGCCATTACCGATGACGAGGGAGAAATCAGTATTGCAAAGGAGCAATCGGTGTTTACCTTTATTTACCGAATCCAGGAGGAGGTACACCGCTATACCGTTACCCGAATGGAAAATGCCAAATCGAAAGCTCTGAAGCATTCCACTTTAGAGGACATAGAGGGAATCGGTAAAATCAAGGCAAGGAATTTGCTTTCGAACTTCAAGAGTATCGGGGCGATAAAAAAAGCGGATAAGACAGAACTGATGCGGGTTTCGGGAATAACCGAAGCCAACGCCGATGCAATTATAGAATATTACAAGAACAAAGGGAGCGAAAAAAATGAGAATAATCACGGGAACGGCAAGGGGTATAAAATTAGCAACTCTTGAGGGTAATTCCACCCGACCTACCGCGGAGAGGGTAAAGGAAGCCATATTCAGTATGATACAGTTTGACCTGCCCGATGCGTATGTGCTTGACCTTTTTTCGGGAAGCGGCCAGATGGGGCTTGAGGCTTTAAGCCGAGGGGCAGAGAAGGCGCATTTGGTCGATAAATCCATGGATGCCTACACCGTTATCAAGCAGAATGCGCAAAAGACGGGATTGTGGAACCGCTGCCGTCTTGTGGCTGCGGACTATAAGGAATATCTCAGGGTGACAAAGGATATTAAATTTGATTTTGTTTTTCTCGACCCACCCTACGGAAGCGGATTTTTAAAGAATTCCCTTGAGCTTCTTGCGGATTCCGACATTCTTGCGGACGGCGCTTGGATTTTCGCCGAGGACGAAACGGATGATATCTTTGTGGGCGATGAAAAATTGGCGTCAAAATACGAAATAATTAAGCAAAACAGATACGGAAGAGTTTATATTACGGTTTTGACCTTGAAAAAGCAATAAAACAGAGGCTTAGGGAGATTTAGCTATGATGGATTCTAAAAAGGCTTTGATTGCGGGAAGCTTTGACCCGCCTACGTTAGGGCATATGGATATTGTTCGCCGGGCGGCGAAAATCTTTGATGAGGTGTGGGTTGTGGCATTTGTAAACTCCGCCAAAAAGGGAAGATACACCGATGAACAGCGGCTTGCCATGCTTCGCGGAGCTTTTGACGGCATTAAGGGGGTTCGGGTAGATTTGTCCTGCGGACTCTTAGCCGACTTTGCGGAGGCTCACGGCATTGGCACTATAGTTCGCGGCGCGCGGTCGGCTTCGGATTTCGATTACGAGCTGTCGCTGTCACTAATCAACCGTTCTATAAATTCTGAGCTTGATACGGTAATCATTCCCGCCGATTCAAAATACGCTCATATCAGCTCTACCATGGTAAACGAGCTTGTCCGTTACGGACGGGATTATTCCGCCTTTGTGCCTGCCAAGGTGGCGGAATTACTTGAAAGGTATAAAAATACACAAAATCATTAAATTTAATTTTATGTAAATAAATGTAAAAATTAGACAGTATTTTATCCGAAAAAACAAATATTTTTCAAAAAAATTTGCATAATATCAAAAAAAATCTTGCGAAACCTATTGAAATTGTCTGAAATATGCTGTATAATAATCATAGTGGTGGAAATAGGTGCAAAGTGGTGCAATTTCCCAAAAAGTATTATACGGGAGGGTGAGCAGGATGCTGACAGGTGAATATCTTCATACGATAGATTCAAAATATCGTGTGTTTGTACCCGCGAAGCTTCGTGAAAGTCTTGGCGAGACTTTTATCGTTGCGAAAAATGTTGACGGCTGCCTCTCTCTTTATCATCTTGATGAATGGAAAAAGCTAACCGATAAGCTGGCGGCACTTCCCGATTCACAGACTCGTGCGGTAAAGCGCTTCCTTTTCACCTTTGCCTGCGATGTCACCCCCGATGCCCATGGGCGAATTACGCTCCCACAGGGGCTTCGCGAATACGCGCTTCTTGAGAAGGATGCAGCTTTCCTCGGCGTTGGCGACCATGCGGAGCTGTGGGCGGCGGAGCGTTGGGATGCCATAAAGAACGGCGACAATGTTGCCGAAATTGAGGCGCAGATGAAGGAGCTGGGACTTTGATAAACCACAACCCGGAAAACTTTTCCCACTATTCGGTACTTCTTCGGGAGTCGGTGGACGGGCTCAATATAAAGCCCGATGGAATATACATGGACTGCACCCTCGGAGGGGGCGGTCATTCTAAGGAGATTGCCGCAAAATTGACCGATGGCGGCAGACTTATTGCCATTGACCAGGATATGGCGGCAATCAATGCCTCAAAAAAGCGGTTGGCTCCCTATTCGGACAGAATTGACTTTGTACATGATAATTTCAGAAACGTTTCTGATATTCTCCTTCGTCTTGGCGTTGAAGGGATAGACGGCGCGATTATAGACCTTGGAGTGTCCTCCTATCAGCTTGATACCCCGGAGCGCGGGTTTTCCTATATGCACGATGCTCCTCTTGATATGCGGATGAATCCGGAAAATCAGCTCAGCGCCTACGAGGTGGTTAACGAGTACAGCGAGGAACGGCTGAAAAGGATAATATACGAATACAGTGAGGAGCGATTCGCTCCGAGAATTGCCGCGAAAATATGTGCGGCAAGAGAAAATGCCCCCATCGAAACGACCTACCGGCTGGTGGATATTATAAAATCCGCCATTCCGGCTAAAGCCAGGGAGGATGGACCTCATCCTGCAAAAAGGACCTTTCAGGCTATAAGAATTGAAGTAAATTCGGAGCTTGATATAATCGAACCCACTGTAAATTCGCTTATAGGAGTTCTCGGCAAGGGCGGACGGTTGTCTGTTATAACCTTCCATTCCCTTGAGGACAGAATCGTAAAGCAAACCTTCAAGGAGGCGGCGAGGGGCTGTACTTGCCCACCCGGTTTTCCTGTGTGTGTTTGCGGTGGCAAGCCAAAAATTAAGGTTATTACAAGTAAGCCCATACTTCCATCGGAAGAGGAGCTTCTTGAAAATCCCCGTTCCAGAAGCGCGAAGCTGCGAATCTGCGAGAGGGCAGGGGAATAGGTAATAAAAATTATAGGAGGTGTTAGTGTGACAGGCGCGGAAACTTCTTTTAAAAACAAGAAAAACAAAAAGAATATGGCGGACGGCCGTATCTCTACTCATCCATCCTATACGGAATATTCGTGGGCAAGCATTAATGCTAAACGCCCCACATCGACTGTTCCTAATTCCTCAGTGCGTCCGGGCGCACAAACCACCGGCTCCATACCCAAAGTAGGCGCTGCTGCGGGAACAATTTCTGCTGTGGGCAATAAAACCGCCTCGAGGACAGCAGTAAAAACTCAAAGTGCGGTGAAGGAGCGCAGCGGAGAAAGACTTCGCAAAAAATCAATCGTTGCAATACATACCATTGTTGTAGATAAAAAATATGCTTTTCCCATTTCCATCGTTCTCGTTGCACTGTGCTTCACGGTGCTGATTATGGCGACTGTTACCACCTCGGTGCAGATAAGCGAAATCGTGGCTGAAAATTCCATGCTTGAGAGGCAGTACAATTCTCTCGTGTCCGATGAAAACGAGCTTCGCCTGTTGCTTGAAACCCGAGATGATTTGAGGGTCGTGGAAACCCTTGCCAAAGAGGAATACGGTATGGTGAAAAAAGACCAGGTGGAGAGATATTACCTTACCGTACATAAAGAGGACAAGATTGAAATTGTTGAGGAGGTTAAAGAAACCGATGGCGGTATCTTTGACGGAATCATGAGCTTTGGCGGTTCTATAGCCAAGCGTGTAAGGAATTTCTTCGGATTTTAACAGCGTGGTATTATTTTAGCTGACAATAAGTATTATATATTGGGAATTGATTTTGAAAATTCATCCCTGAAATTTTCCCTCTTCCCATAAACAGACCTCGGAGAGTAAGCCTTTTTGCCTACTCTCCGTAATTTGCCACTATACACCTTTTTTCTGGAGGTTACATAATGCCTTTTTTACACCAAAAAAACAGATCCCATCGCCGCATCATGATTTTTTGTGCGGCTGTTATGGTGATATGGGTAGCTCTCGTATTTCGTCTCGGTATACTCCAAATAGCCAACCATGACAAATATCAGGCTATTGTGGTAGACCAGCTTACGAGAGAAACGAGCACCAATGCCACAAGAGGGAAAATATATGATGCAAATATGAACCTCCTCGCCACAAATACAACCGTTTATCGAGTGTTCATTTCTCCCCTTGCCATACGCAATTTTGAAAATGACAGTGACGATTATGAAGTGGGCGAGGCGGCAAAGAAGATTGCCGACAAGCTTGTGGAGGTGCTGGGTGTCGATTATGACACCGTAATTGAAAAGAGCCAAAAGCTCAACCGCAAGGATGAAACCATCAAGAAAAACGTAGATCCGCAAACGGTAAATACCTTGCGGGAATTTATAAATGAAAACGGTTTCTCGGGACTTTTGAACCTTGAGGCAGGAACAAAGAGATATTATTGCTTCGGCGACCTTGCCTGCCATCTTCTTGGCTTTACAAACGCTGACGGGGATGGAGTTTACGGCGTGGAAGCCACTTACAACAGCTATCTCAAAGGCATTTCGGGCAAATACATAATCGCCATGGACGCACATAACAATGATATGCCCTTTAAATACGAAAGCTATGTTGGAGCGCAGAATGGTGCGAATGTGGTTACGACCATTGATATGCGCCTGCAGTATGAGCTTGAAAATCAGCTTATAGCCGCTAACGAGTCGGCAAAGGCGACAAACCGCGTCTGCGGAATCGTCATGGACGTAAATACGGGCGGTATTTTGGCGGCGGCGGTAGTTCCGAGCTATGACTGCAATGACCCCTATACACTTGACGAGGAATACG
>JAZNUF010000058.1:0-3143 GCA_045592185.1 Candidatus Flemingiibacterium sp. | reverse complement strand
GCCGAGGGGGTGTTCTTACTGTAGTTATATACTGTCAATTTCTTTTATAAGGATTTCGCGAAGTGTTTCCGGCTTGCAGTTTCCTTTAAGCTCTTTCATACACTTTCCGAACAACGCCATTAGCGCCTTTTCCTTGCCGCCCTTGTAATCTGCAACGGATTTCGGGTCAGCGGCAACAATCGTCTTTACAATAGCCTCGATTGCTCCGGTATCGTTTGAAACAATATAGCCGTTCTCTTTTGCATATTCTGCAGGACTGATATTCTCCTCAAACATAACCGCAAGGATCTTCTTTGCATTGGGACGGCTTACCTTATCCTGTGCAACCAAAGTGATAAGCTCGCCGAGAGCCTTTCCGTCAAGGGTAAGCATATCGGGAGTCATCTGCTTTTTGTTAAGCATACTCATGCAATCGGAAATAAGGTAGTTTGCCGCTTCCTTTGCATTGCCGCAAACGGCGTACGCCGCCTCAAAGCAGTCGCAGAAGGCACGGCTGGACACAAGCATATCTGCATCGTATTCTCCAAGACCAAGCTCCTCAGTGTAGCGAGCTTTCTTAGCTTCAGGAAATTCGGGCAGAGATGCCTTTACAGCCTCAAACCACTGGTCATCTATCACCACCGGCATAACATTAGGGTCAGGGAAATAACGGTAATCTCCGGCTGTTTCTTTGTTGCGCATAGCATAACTCTTGCCGGCAATATCGTCCCAACGGCGAGTTTCCTGTACAAGCTCCTCCGTACCGTTTTCGATAGCGTCAATGTGACGTGCGGTTTCGTATTCTATAGCGCGCTCGATTGCGGAAAGGGAGTTCATGTTCTTCATCTCCGTACGCACACCCAGCTTGTCGCTTCCCTCGGGGCGCACGGAAAGGTTTACGTCACAACGCATAGAGCCCTGCTCCATACGGCAGTCGGAAACCTTTGCAAAGCGAAGAAGTGAACGGAGTCTTTCAAGGTATGCAATTACTTCCTCAGCGCTTGAAAGGTCAGGCTGGCTGACAATTTCAATCAGCGGAACGCTGGTACGGTTAAAGTCCACAAGAGAGGTGTCCGTCCAATCATCGTGTACTAATTTACCTGCGTCCTCCTCCATATGAATCTGCTTGATTCGTATATCCTTTTTGCCCTTTGAGGTTTCAATGGTCACTTTTCCGTTTACCGCAACGGGAGCAAACCATTGGGTCGTCTGATAGGAGCAAGGAAGGTCGGGATAATAATAGCTTTTTTTGTCAAAGGTTGTGGTGCGGTTGATGTTACAGTTTAGCATCATACCGGCGGTCATTCCAAGGTCAACCACATGACGGTTAACAACGGGAAGCATACCGGGCATACCGCAGCAGGCAGGACAAACATGGTCATTTTGTTCACCGCCGAATTTCGCTGAGCAAGAGCAGAATATTTTCGATTCGGTTGCAAGCTCTACATGAACTTCAAGTCCGATAACGGTTTCGTATCTCATTTTTATTCTCCTCCTCACATCATTTTCGCAAGCTCGATAAGCATTGCATCGTTAAATGCTGCGCCTACAAGCTGAACGCCGCCCCAAACTACCGCAGGAAGTCCCGAAATTGATGCGGGTGCGGTGTAAAGAGCCTCGTCAAAGGCAATATACTTATTCGCCTTTGTATCCGCCTCGGTGTATGCGGATTTTGAAGAAGCAGGCATCATCACTGCGTCATACTCGCCAAAAAGCTTTGTAAAATATTCAACTATCACACGGCGTATACGCAAGGATTTATCATACATAGGCTTGTAATTGTCGTCCGACAAGGTTTCGGAGCCGTAAAGAATCGCGGTTTTTAAAAGCTCTCCGAAAGCCTCGGTACGGCTGTTTGTATACAGCTCGTCAATGGTCTTGTAGTTATCGGTGCGGTGACCGTACTTGACGCCATCATATCTCGAAACATTGTTGCACAGCTCCGCACACATAAGGATATTCCATGCGGTTTTCGCATAGGTGAGCTCCGTACCGTCAATCTCGATCACAGCGACTCCCGCAGATTCTAAGGCAGCCTTTGCTTTTGCCAGCTTTTTGGCAACGCCTGAATCAACGTCCTTTGTGAGCGCCTTAACGATAGCAACCTTTTTCGGAGAAGCGGCAGTGCCAAGCACAGCGCATTTCTCATCGGAATGGCTTGTGCCGTCCTTATCATCGTGCCCGAGAATGGCAGAAAGAACCTCCGAACCACATACGGGACATTTTGACATCACGCCAACGGTTTCGCCTGAGCAAGCCGCGGGAATTGTACCGTATCTTGAAACAGTACCGTAGGTGGGCTTAATATAGAAAAGTCCCGAAAGCGCCGCAGCACGGCGGGGCATTCCACTTACGTCAAGAGTAACGCAAGCCTTAACATCACCGGATTTTATAACCTCAGCCACTGCGGATGAAAGGTTTCCTTTATCATCGGTGCAAGCTCCGAAGTATGAGGTTTCTCCAAGTAGGTCGATGGACATTTCTCCCACGTTCACCTTGCCGCTGATTGCATAGCCGGCTTTTTCAAGTCGAGTCACAACCTCGGCATCAAAAAGGCTCATGTAATTTTCAAGCATTTTAGAGCCTGCGGTGGTAGGCATGGACTTTGTCAAAATCATATCGTCAAAGGCTACTTTTTTATCGGCAGCCGATTCATTTTTTATTAAATACGTTTTCATTTTCACCCTCCTATTCAACAAGACGAGGCACTTGCCAATATCCGTCCGTGGTTTCGGGCGCGCCTTTTTGAAGCTCGTCACGAGTAAAGAGCTTTATTTCCTTATCCTCACGAACAACGGTGAGAATAGGTAAAACATGAACCATACGTTCAACATCGTCCGTGTCAACGGCATCAAGGGTTTTAAGCTCCTCCTCCTTTGATGCGAAGAAAGCGAGAAAATCCGCTTCTTCCTTTTCAGTAAGAGCAAGCTGATTTAACTTTTCAAGTCGCTTTAATACTTTTATATCCATACTTGTTATCCTTTCAATCCATTAATCTCTGACCTTGATATGAACCTCGCGGAGTTGATGCTCCGTAACCTCGCCGGGTGCTCCCATCATAAGATCCTGGGCATTTCCGTTAAGCGGGAATGCGATTACATCACGGATAGTTTCCTCTCCGGCAATAAGCATTATCATACGGTCAACACCCGGTGCCATACCTG
>JAZNUF010000057.1:0-4629 GCA_045592185.1 Candidatus Flemingiibacterium sp. | reverse complement strand
GTTTCAATATTTCGGCTTGCTTGCAGCTCGCCGGTTTTGTCTTTACTGAAGCGTCTTACCGCTCCCCCGGTAGAACCGGGGGTTTATTTCCACTACCAAAAATACAAAAACCGCAGATTGATTTTCTGCGGTTTTTGTGCTATAATGGGGTAGGCACATCGCCTGAGGGCAAAACTTTGCGATAAAAGGAAGATGCAGATGATAGATATAATTGAGCATTACAACAAGCTAATCGATGAAAATAATGATCCTGCTCGTGACCCTAAACCTTTAAAAGATTATATGGATAAGTGGGATGGGCAGCAATTTATTGAAAGTATGCAACTCGATAAAAGCAAATCCGTCTTGGAAATAGGAATCGGAACAGGTCGACTTGCAATAAAAGTTGCGCCGAATTGTAAGAGCTTATGTGGAATAGATATTTCCGAAAAGACAATACAAAGAGCAGCGGAAAATCTGTCCGTGTATCACAATATTAAACTTATTTGTGGTGATTTTTTGGCTTTTGAATATGAGGAATGCTTTGACATAATATATTCAACGCTTACATTTATGCATATACAAGACAAGTTATCAGCCATACAAAAAGTTGCTTCATTGTTGAATAACAACGGACTTTTCATTTTGTCAATCGACAAAAGTCAGAATGAGTTTATCGATATGGGAGATAGGAAGATAAAAATATATCCCGATAATCCAAGCGATATACGCAATTTCATTTCAATATCGAATCTGAAAATCATAAATGAATTTGAAATCGACCACGCATACATAACGGTTAGCCAAAAAGCCTCCCTTGTGTAAAGGGAGGTGGCACGCGAAGCGTGACGGAGGGATTGTAAAATGCAAAAAAAGCATAATAAAGACATTGTTCCAACCGCAAAAATGTTGCGAAAGAATATGACTAAGGAAGAAAAACACCTTTGGTATGATTTTTTGCGCACTTATCCTGTCCGTTTTTCTCGCCAAAAGGTTCTCGGCAGGTATATTGCGGATTTTTACTGCGCAGAGGCAAAGCTTGTCATTGAGCTTGATGGCTCAGGGCATTATACTGAAGAAGGAAAGCAATACGATGAAGAAAGAACGGCTTTTCTTAAAGAATATGGATTGACGGTTATTAGAATACCCAATACGAAAATACATAAGAACTTCCGACGTGTGTGAATATATTGATTACCTTGTGGAGCAATCCCTCAGTCAGCTTCGCTGACAGCTCCATTTACACAAGGGAGCGTTTTCTTTAGCCATTAATTCACTTGTCATTTTTCTTGACAAGCACTACATTTTTGGACACAAATACAAAAATACGGCACACCTCTTCCGAGATGTACCGTATTGTTACAAAACTGTCCTTTAGAGCACGGCTCTAAAAGCACCGCCGATATTTTTATTTACTGGAGCTGCGCCGAAATTTTATCCATCCAAGCGGTAACGGAAGCCTTTTCTTCGTCCTTCACGCCGCCGAGGAAAGGGAGTCCCCCCTTTATGTAAAGAACATCTTCAATGGCATTGGCGCCTGCCTGCTTTACGGCATCAATAAGAGTCTTCGCACCGACCTCAGGACCGTCAATGATAAACGCTACATTGCCGCATCTTGCTTTTGTAAGCTCCTTGCAGAAAAGCACCAAGGAATTAGGCGCATCGTTTCCCACAGTAGCGAGAATTACTACCAATCTTTCTTTGTCGCAGGAGTACGCCGGGGGGATTTTATCAAGGCAGTTCACCTTTTCAGTAGCATAATTATCAGTGATAAGCTGTGCTATGTTAATCAGCTTTTTCTTACTTGTAGAATACAGTACGCGCATTTTCATAGTTGTTTTCTCCGTTTTCATATCAAATAATTTCCCGATTTGCCTAATGCAAAACGGGCGGTCATTGCCCCTTCGAACAGACTAACTCAAATTATATCACATTTCCGCGAAAAATGAAAGTGGTAAGACGAAAAATATTGTTTTTCGTCTTATTGAACATTTCCATCATCCGCTTTTTGTTGATTTCTACCAAAGACTTTATTGCTTCACATGATATTAAAATTTGCGACCTCAAGCCTTATATCCTTTTATAATTCCTATAACCGCACTGCCGTATTTTTCTGCTTTCTCCGAGCCTATACCTCGAACTTCCATTAATTCAAGGAGATTTTTTGGTTTTTTACGAGCTATCTCTCGGAGAGTCATGTCTGTAAATATGACATACGCCGGAACTCCGCGTTTCTCCGCCGTTTCCCGTCTGAACGCACGAAGCCTTTCATACAAAGTGGCATCCACGCCCACCGCTGACGGGATTCCGGTGTAGCTTTTTGGTGATCTCCTTTTCACTCCCTGGACTTTTTTCTCTTTAAGGGTCATCCGCTGTCCGGATAGAATAAAGCTGTTAAGTGACGGATCTATTGATAAGGTTGGGTAAAGCCCCTCTGAACGAGTTAAAAGTCCGCTTTCAACCATCCGAGAAATAACGTCCCGTATTGTACTCGTGGTTATGTCTGCCAGCATACCGAAGCAGCGTGTCTTTGCATATCCCAAAGCATTCATACGCCCATTGTCAATGCCATGAAGAAAATCTGCAATAAATGCCGCACCATACCGTTCACCCGTTAATTCAATGGCCATGCGTACCGCACGGACGATGTCCGTCACATCGAACACTTCCGCTTCTCCGCGGCAGCAAGAGCATTTATCGCACCTATCGCTCTTTGGCTTCTCCCCAAAATATCGTAGGATATACCCTCGCAAACATTCAGTGGTTTTGCAGTAGGAAATCATCTCTTCAAGCTTTTTGTATCGCCGCGCCTTGGCTTTTTGGAACTCCACGTCAGTCAGTTCACCATCGCTTTCAGAACCGTTTTCAATTATAAATTTTGCCGTGTGTATGTCCGCTGCATTATAGAGAAGTATACAGTCACTCTCTCCCCCATCTCTGCCTGCACGCCCCGCCTCTTGATAATACGCCTCCATAGACAGCGGCAGGTTATAGTGAATTATGAAGCCCACGTCAGGCTTGTCAATTCCCATACCGAAGGCATTAGTGGCGATTATAATGGGCTTCACGTCCTTTATGAAGTCGTCTTGATTTTCTGCCCGTTCACTATCTGAAAGCCCTGCGTGGTAATATGTAACCGGATAGCCTGCCGCAAAAAGCTTCGCGTAAATACTCTCCACATTTTTTCTCGTCATTGCGTAGATAATGCCCGACTTGCCGGGATTTTCGTCAAGATATGAGCGAATATAATCGTATCTTGCCGATGTTTCCGCCACTCCGAAATATAGGTTTGGACGATCAAAGCCCGTGGTAATTTCAAAGGGAGAATCAAGCTCCAAAAGCTCACGGATATCTTCTTTTACAAGCTCCGTGGCGGTAGCGGTAAAGGCTGCCACAACGGGCCTTTTTGAAAGTCCTCGTACAAAATCGGAAATGTGAGTATAGCTGGTTCTGAAATCGTGTCCCCATTGCGAGATGCAATGTGCTTCGTCAACGGCTATAAGAGAAATATTCATGCCCCTGACAAGCTCCATAAAGCCGTCAGTCATAAGCCTTTCCGGTGCGACATAAATAATTTTGTAAACTCCCGCACGCACGTTTGCAAGAGCCATCCCGTACTGCTTCTGAGTCAAAGAGCTGTTTAAGTAGGCGGCGCGTATTCCGTTTTGGTTAAGTGCTCCCACCTGATCCTTCATAAGCGAAATCAGGGGGGACACCACTATGGTGATGCCCTTTGACATGAGCGCCGGAATTTGATAACAGATGGACTTCCCCGCCCCCGTTGGCATGACCGCCAAAACATCGCGTCCCGCCATAATTTCATCAATGATTTCCTTCTGCCCTTGACGAAAGCTGCTGTAACCGTAATAATATCGCAGTAAGCTGTATTTATCCGTCATTTTTATCTCCCCGAATGTGGATATGTTCTTTATATTCATCACATATATTATACAATAAAATCACGTGAAAGTAAAGATGTTTGTCGGCAAATAAAAAAGGGAGGCATACCTCCCTCAATTTTTATCACTACACGTATTTTTCAATGTTTTCATTTTTTTAGCGGTCTCATATTTTAGTTTGGTGGCGTTTCCACCTCTTATATGTCTTTCCGATTTGTTGGTGGCAAGAATCTTCTGCACTTCTCGATGCAGTGCCGGGTCTATCATAGCCAAACGCACGGAAACATCCTTATGTACGGTGGATTTGCTTACCCCGAAAACAGCGGCAGCACTCCGTACCGTACTTTTTTTCTCAATCAGATATTGCGCAAGCTTGCGAGGACGCTCATCCCCATCGTAATACAAACAACTCACCTCGATATAGTCACTGCCGACAGTCCTATGACATCATCGGTTGTAACACTATATGCCAAATTCTTAAATTTAATGACAAGGTTGTTTATACGCACAAAATTTTTTAGAATATTTTGGTGATTTGGCATATTTTTTATTGGATAAAAACAATAGGAAAATTTTTTCAGCCTGCTTTTCTATATGTTCACAAATTAGATGTTTTCCGTCCATTTTTTAGAGCCCCTCCCCATGTTATAATGGTATTAGGTTAGATGTTTATGCCCACTGAACTTAGAAAGGAAGTCCATCATGAAACAAAAATTCAAACGCAGCCTATGCGCTGTAATTTCAGCCTCTA
>JAZNUF010000056.1:0-13071 GCA_045592185.1 Candidatus Flemingiibacterium sp. | reverse complement strand
ATACTGTTCCTTGTAGGATTTTACAAACTGATAAAGCAGATCCGCGGTCTTTTCAATGCCCAACTTTGACGAGTCAACGGAAATGTCGAAGTTTTCAGGCTTACCCCATTTTTTACCTGTATAGTAGTTGTAATAATTGGCACGCCGCTTATCGGTCTTTATGATTAAGTCTTTGGCTTTGTCCTCAGTGATGCCTTTAAGCTCCATTATATGTTTGATACGTGCTTCGAGGGGGGCGTATATAAACAGTCTGATTACATTTTTGTAATCCTGAAGAACATAATCGGCACATCGTCCGATAAACAGTGAATCGCCCTTGTCGGCAAGTTCTTTTATAATATCAGACTGAGTTACAAACAGCTTGTCGTTTATGGGCATATCAAAGGCAACGCCTGCATTTCCTCCCCAGAAGGAGCTTCCCATGGCAAGGGTATAAAGCAGGGAATTAGTCGCCTTTTCGTCTGCCTCTCCCACTACATGATCTGCCATTCCGCTTGTTTTGGCGGCGAGGGTAATAAGCTCGTTGTCGTAGCATTTTATGTTAAGCTTCTTCGCCAGCTCCTCGCCAACGTGACGTCCGGCACTGCCATACTGTCTTCCGATTGTGATGATCAAGTTCGAGTTCATATCCTTACCTCCTGAATTTTATCTTGTAATTATTATACACTATTTTAAAGAAAAATGCAAGTAGGTTTTGGTGATTCTTTGCAAACCGAACACATTTTTGGAATTTTAGGAGAAAACAGTTTCTATGACCTTTTCACATACCGCAGGAGAGTATCGCCAACTTGATATGTGCGTGAGCTCTTTTGGGGTGAGAATTTGATTTTTGCAGCTTGGCGCAACAGACCGATGAGAGTCGATTATGACCAGCTTGATTTTCATTCTCTCGGGGATGATATTTTTTATGTAAACTGCCGCCGCTTGCCCTACGGTAATGTCAGGGCGGTATTCTGCAAGCCCTGCAAGATTTGGAGTAAGCTCTACAAAAATTCCGTACGGCTCGACACTTCTGACAATTCCCGTCACCGTTTGCCCAACGGAAAAGAGGGCGGCATTTTCTTCCCAAGTGCCGAGAAGCTCTCGGCGGCTTACAAATATTCGCCCAGGAAGTCCATTATCATTATATTCAACATCGCGCACCACGACCTTTATTTCGGAGCCAACCGATAATCTGTCGGATGGGTGCGAAATGCGCGAAACGGACATACAGTCTATGGAAAGCAGAGAAACGATTCCGCAGCCGACATCAATAAAAGCGCCGAAATGCTCGAGATGGGTTACTTTTGCAGGAATAACATCCCCTGCTCTCAGCCGGGACAGAAATTCTTCGGCGCATTGAAGCTGTGCCAAACGGCGGGAGAGAATTATTTTCGGGTTATCACTTTTTTCATTTTCAATTCGAATGATTTTAAAACAGATGGGTTTTCCGACTCTTGTAATTACGGCAATATCCTTAACTGCTTCCCCCGTAGTTAACTGTACCTCCTCCTTGTCCATCTCTCCCACGAATTCTCCGATTTCTACGCTGAGTCTGTGAGAATCGCTGCATCGAACAGCGATCCCCTCAAGTATAGCTCCGCTGTTCATTGCCCGGCGCAGCCCCTCAAGACTTTCGGTGTATTCGCGGTTTTTATCTGTGTATAGCAGCGTGCCCTCGGTATAATAAGCTTCCGTCATTATGATTTCCTCCGTTTTTTATTTTTTTGTTACGCTACATTCTATTTTGGCGGAGGTGTAAATATTCATTGAGATGGAACAAAAAAGCAGGCGTCAATCCACTTTTTCAGTCGGTATTGACAAATCTGTCAGATTGTGATATAATATTTTGTGGATGATTATGAATATAAGGACATCCGGCGAGAACTTTTAATAAAGTATTCCTACTCACCGCTTTAGTGTACAGTTACATATATTTTATTGTTTTGGAAGGGTTATAAGCGTATGAAAACCAAAGTTCCCCATAACGTTTTGACCATCTCGGAAATGACTAAAAGACCTAATAAGATCTGCGCAGAGGTCATGGACATAGACAATATGATTTTAACTGATGAGCTTATTAAAAAACTGCGGCTCAGCAAAAGTATGTTCAATAAAAGTACATATGTTCAAATCACCTGCGGCGGTGTCCGTTACAATGTTGAGGGCGTTGACCGTATGAAAAACGGAAAATATAAAATAACGTTGATTTCCCCCGAATTCTCCGCCACATTGTACGGCTATAAAGACGAGGCGGTGCGCCTTGCCAAGCTGTCTGCAATTTCTTAATGTAAAAATGACACAACGGCAGGGCTATGCTTTGCCGCTGTTATTTCTTAAAACCGTATAAATTAATTTGTTCTTTTGTGTATAACGACCCTTTTTGCGGTCAAGAATATTACCAAACCGAGAAAATTTTTATAGGGATAAAGTCCCGAAATTTAACGGCTCGAAAGGTTGGTAATAATACATGGAAAACAAACAAAAAAAGAAATCCATCAACACGGTTATCTATCTTCTTCTCTGCGTAATGCTTGCGAGTGTTGTGCTTGTATCTGCTTTTACTGTAGCATCCCGAAGAGGGCGCGGTGGGCAGGGTGACGGTACCGACTCCTCGACATCGGGTGACAGTACAGTCACAGACAGCGCGGATTCAACGGCGGACTCCGCAAGCACAACTACCGCCGACAGCGACAATAACCACACTACAAATGATAAAAACCCCACTGACACCACCGATGGCAAAAAGACGAATGCCGACACCTCCGAGGATGAAAAGCCCGCATCTGCGGACATACGGTATTTTGTAATTCCTGCGGTGGGAAATATTTCGAAGGAGTTTGAGATTGATGTGCCGGTTTATTCATTGACGATGAACGATTACCGTGCCCATACGGGAGTTGATATTGCTGCCAATTTGGGTGAGGAAGTGATTGCCTCCTCGGGCGGTGTCGTTTCTAAAATCTGGAACGACCCTATGATGGGAAGCAGCATAACCATTGACCACGGCGACAACATCTATACCACATATAAGAATCTTGCACCGGGCTCTACCGATTCTCTTTCGGTTGGGGACAGAGTTATGATGGGACAGACCATCGGTGCCATAGGTGAAAGTGCGTTAATCGAAATTGCCGAAGAGCCTCATGTTCACGTAGAGATGACAGTTGACGGAAGCTATGTAGACCCTCTTGAATATATGAGTGTTTCGATGGATGCCGCAAATATTTACGAGGACTAAAAATCGGGGCTGGTGCGATTCATGCGTCAGCCCCTAAGCTTTAGCTTGTTGCTAATAAAACATAATTTCGGAGGACAGGGTACCATGACAAGAAAAAAGGTAAAGGAATTTATATATGAGAGCGGAATCGTGATTATCGGTTCGGTGCTTTTTGCCATGTCCATGAATATGTTCGTTCTGCCTGCGGATATAGTAATGGGCGGTATGACGGGTATCGCCACGGTGATAAACTTTTTTACCAACTTCCCTGTAGGTATCGCAATAATTCTTTTGAATATACCCTTATTGATTGCCAATACCCATTTTTTCGGACGGCATTTTTTGAAGCGTACAGTTATCGGAATTGTTGCTACTTCTATTGCCATAGACTTACTTAATATGTTTCCCATAACCGTGACGGACCCACTGATGTGCAGTATTCTCGGCGGTGCAAGCTCGGGGGCAGGAATCGGGCTGATGATTTCTAAGGGATATACCACCGGCGGAACGGACTTGGCAGCGTGTATTTTAAGACTTAAGTTTAGGAGAATGTCTACAGGCACATTGATTGCAATTTGCGACATTGTCATAATAGTGGGCGCGGCATTGTTTATGAGGACTTTTGACGGTATTTTTTATTCGCTCATTTGTACATGGACCATGGGAAAGGTTATGGACTTAATGATTTCCGGCTCACGCCGTGCAGGGCAGGCGTTTATTATTACAAGCAGGCCTACTGAAATTGTAAATCTGATTTTTGAACGTCTTGACCGAGGCGTTACCATGATGGATGCGGTGGGCGGATATACGGGTGAAACGAAGCAGATGATTATGTGCGTTGTGGCAAAAAGTGAGCTTTTTTACCTTAAGGAAATAGTCAGGGAATGTGACCCGGGGGCTTTTTTGGTTATTGCTGATGCTTCGGAGGTAACCGGAGAGGGCTTCATCTACCGTACACCGGGAGATTCCGCTAAAAAATAATTGTAAAATTAACAAATTCTTTCTTGCTATAATAAGCTGTATCGGATATAATAATATGTGGCTTTGTTATAAAGCTCAGCCGAAATGCCAAAGAAGGGAGAAGCGATGCTATGAAAACTCATAAAAAACGTGCGCCGCACAGCGGAATTGACGAATGTTATTGGGACAGGCTCGATAATGCGGCAAAGCTTTTTCCTGCGATAACAAGCACCCGTTCAAGCAATGTATTCAGATTTACCGCCGTTCTTCGGGAGGAGGTTGACCCTGCGGCTCTGCAATGGGCCCTTGAGCAGGCGCTTGCCATAATGCCATCCTTCGGAGTTAAGCTCCATCGAGGCCTTTTTTGGTATTATTTCGATGTAAATAATGAAAAACCAAAGGTGCGAAAAGAAACCGCTTACCCCTGCGCACCCATATACCGCGGCCGTGAAAGGGGATTTCTTTTCCGAGTTACTTATTTTCACAAAAGAATAAATTTTGAGCTTTACCATGCCCTTTCTGACGGTATGGGGGCTTCAAAATTTGTACGAGTCCTTCTGTATTGCTATTTTCATAGACTTCATGGCGATGAAGTCCCGGAGGAGCTGATACGTGCAGAGGCCGATAAAGTGACAAGAGATTTTGATGAGGATGCCTTTTCGGTCAATATGCCCGAAGGGGAGCTTCCTTTCAGCATTATAGGCGATGAAGAGGACGCATACCGTTTGGGCGGCTACAGCTACGATGGCACAAGACTTGGTGTTATCGGTGTTAATATACCCTTTGATGAGTTGCACTCCCTTGCGAAGAAAAATGACGCTACTCTTTCGGAGTACATTTGTGCTTTGCTTATTTGGTCTATATTTAATACCTCCTATCGCCGTACATCCATGCGGCTTCCAATCGTTATCAGTATGCCCGTAAATCTTCGGGGAATGTTTAATTCCATAACGCTGCGTAATTTCTTCGGACATATGAATATATCGGTGAAGCCTACGAGAGAGCTTACTTTTGATTCCACGCTGGAATCGGTAAAGGAGAGCTTTAAGCGGTGTCTTGTGCGTGGATATTTTGAAAAACAGATTTCTGATCATGTGAAGATTGAGCGTATCCCCGGAATAAAATTCGTTCCGTTAATCATTAAAAATGCCGTTATGCGCCATGTGTACTCAAAAGGGGCACGGCAGTATACCATGACCTTCTCAAACCTCGGTAAGCTGTCCTTGCCCGATAATGTTTCAGGTAATGTTGAACGATTTGAGGTAATGATAGGCGGCTCTGAAACTCATCCCAAAAAGCTTTCACTTTGTACTTATGAGAACAATTTATCACTGATATTCACTTCGACTGTTGACGATAATTCTCTTGAGCAGTTTTTTGTTTCATATCTGACCGAGCAGAGTATCAATGTATCAATTTCGTCAAATGAAACAATGCCGGGGAAAAAGAAAAAAGAGAAAAAAGAGATAAAAGAGAAAAAAGTAAGAAAGCAAAGAAAGGGGAAAAAACATGAGATTTTGTAGCCATTGCAGGGCTAAAATCGAAAATGATATTGAAAAATGTCCCCTGTGTGATATGGACACCACAAAGCCTGATGACAACTTTGATGAGGCTTACCCGTACATTAAAAGCAGATTCACAAGAGGCCTTGTCATAAAGCTTATTACATTTGTTGCGGTGGTTTTTATTGGTGCCGGCTTGCTTGTCAATCATCTTGTACCCACGGGAAACCCATGGGCGCTTATTACTGCGGCGGCGATTATATACGCATGGATAAGTGCTATAAATGTTTTACGCTTTACCCCGAATCCTCCATCAATCACCTTGGGCCAGCTTTTTTGCGTAAGTGGGCTGGTGTTTTGGATAGATTTTTTGACGGGATGGTTAAAATGGTCAATTAACTATGTTATACCGTTTCTCATTATTGCCGCAGCTCTTGCCACTACTCTTATGATTGTTATTAAGCCTATGAAGTTCCGCGCTTATACCATATATCAGCTTGTAATCGCAGTAAGCGGGCTTTTGTCGGTACTTCTTTGGGTTTTTGGCTATTCGGACGTAGAGTGGCCGGTAGTCACGGCGGCGTGGATATCAATACTTTGTTTTGTAACGATGCTTGTCTTTTCGTGGCGAAAAACCAGAAACGAATTAAAAAAGCGTTTTCATGTCTGATATATTAAAAAATAAAAAAAGGAGATAAAAAATGGTACAAATCGAAATGGCTGAGGGAGGAATTATAAAGCTTCGTCTTAATCCTGACTGTGCACCCATAACGGTGGCAAATTTTGAAAAGTTAGTTAAAGAGGGCTTTTATGACGGGCTTATTTTTCATAGAGTCATAAGCGGCTTCATGATTCAGGGCGGCGACCCCACGGGTACCGGTATGGGCGGTTCTCCCGAAACTATCAAGGGCGAATTTGCCGCCAACGGCGTTAAGAATAATCTCAGCCATACTCGCGGCACTATATCTATGGCGCGGACACAGGTTAAAGACAGTGCCTCCTCGCAATTCTTTATCTGTCATGCGGATGCTACCTTCCTTGACGGCGAATATGCCGCTTTCGGAGCTGTTACCGAGGGCATGGAGGTAGTTGACCGCATTGCGGCAGTTGATACGGATATGCGCGACAAGCCCTTGACCGACATGGTTATGAAAAAAGTTACTTACATTGAAGAATAGTTTATTCCAAAAGAAAAGAGAGGAACACCTAAGTGTTCCTCTTTCTTTGATGTCAGGGAATTTATGCTTTTTTTAATTCTGTGTCAAGCCAGATAAGACCATACTCAAATGCTTCGTAAAGTCCATTCTTCATGCCGTATTTTACAACTTTTTTATCTGCTCCCGTACTTTGAATCTGTACCAGAATTTGGTCGGGCACATCATGCTCGCCTACTTTTTTCGTTGACATTATTCCAAGGAAAAGTATATATTTATCATCCATACTGCCATAACAAATCTGCTGACCCTCACGAACAAGGGGCTTGCCGCGATACATGGTATAGCAGTCTTTTTCAAGTATATCCATCGTGTACCTCCAAGTTAGAACTATTTGTACTAATTTTAGCACACATTTTCGGAAAATTATACATATAAATTGTAAATTATATTCTTAAAAAAGGATTTACAAGTAAAATTTTTATGCAAAAGGCGATGTCTTTCATAAATTCGATTGACAATTAAGGTTTTTTCTATTATAATATTATAAGTGGTACGTATAATTGATAATTTTCGGGAAAGGTTCAACGTCATGCAAAAAACCAGAAAAACAGCATCAAAACTGCTTTTGGCTGTTATTATTACTGCACTTACCCTTACATTAACGGCTTGCAATAAGCCTATAGATAAAGACAATAAAGATTCGGGAGCAACCGATACAACCAAAGGATTATTCCAGGTTGATACGGTTATACCCGAATCATCATATTTGGACGATTCGGATAGCGAGTCAACCGAAGAAGAAACCACTGCGCCCGAGCCTGTACTCGAGCCCGAAAAGATTAATCCGCTTACGGGGCTTGAAGCCATGGAGGATTACACTCTTCGTAGACCGGTGGCGATTATGATTAACAACATCCCTCAGGCGATTCCTCAAGAGGGAATTTCTTATGCGGACGTTATGTATGAGTGCATTGTCGAGGGATATCTGACAAGACTTATGATGGTGGTTTCCGATTATGAAAAATTGCCGGTAGTAGGCTCTGTCCGTTCTTCACGAGAATACTACATAGATTTTGCCGCTGACTACGATGCCGTATATATCCATGCGGGCGGAAGTACCGAGGCATATAGGCAGATGAAGCTTCGCCGCACTGACCATATTGACGGAGTTAATATGTATACCCCCGATATGTTTTATCGGGATACCTGGAGATTAAACCACCTTGGAAAAGAGCACAGTCTTGTTACTACGGGCGAAGGTATAGCCGATGGTATTGATTATCACAATATTTCAACCCACCTTGCCGATGGATTTGACTCTCCCCTTGATTTTGTTGATTACGGCAGCGTAAAGGTGCCGGAGGGGGAGTCGGGACAGTATGTGCGTGTTACATATTCGGCCAGCCACAAGCCGTATTTTGAATATAATTCTGATGATTCACTTTACTACCGTTACCAATTTCTCGGTGACGAGCATATTGATAAAGGAACTGGCGAACAGCTTTCTTTTACCAACGTGATTCTTCTGTATATGCCAACAACCGCCACCGATGATTATTACGGACATATGTCCGTTAAAACCACGGGCAGCGGCGAGGGGTATTATTTTACTATGGGCAGATATGAGCCCATAAGATGGGAAAAGACCGGCGTTGACGTGCCTATGAAGTTATATAACTCCCTTGGGGAGGAACTGCTTATAAATCGCGGAAAGACCTTTTTTCAAATATGCACGAAAGGGATGGAAGCGACTACTGAAATACGGTAAAATTATTTTTCATCGCGAGTCTTAAGCCTTTCCCGCACCACCAGCCGTTTCAGAGCGCGGGCATTAAAGGGAATAAGCGGATAGAGGTAGTTGCGCTTGCCGTTGACAGTTTTATTGGTGGCAACGAGAACGAATATCAGAATAAGTCCGCCTATATAGCCCACAAGCCCCAAAAGAGCTGTAAGTGCCAACAAAAGCATTCGCATAAATTTGAAAGCATAACCAAGCTCATAGCTTGATTGAGAGAAGTTGGCTATTGCCACAAAGGCCATATATACAATCACCTCGGGGACAAACCACCCAATTTGCACTGCGAAGTCACCGAGAATCAGACCGCCTACAACGCCAAAGGTGTTGCTTAGTGAGCTTGGCGTATTCATGGATGCCAGCTTTAATCCGTCAAGAGCGAATTCTATTATGAAAAGCTGGACGATTATCGGCATATTGCACTCGGTGTCGATAAGAATAAAATTGAGAAAATCGGGAATCCACTTAGGATGACTGATGAGCAGATACCATGTAGGCGTTAAAAGCATGGTTGCAATAAAGACAAAATAGCGAATCAGCCGCAGATAAGAGCCTGTAAACGGCGGAAAGTAATAATCGTCCGTTTCCTGCATGAAATCAAACAGGCAGGTGGGAAGTATCATAGCTTCCGGCGAAGTATCGCATAAGATTACTATGCTTCCCTCAAGAATATGTGCGGCGGCGCTATCCGGTCTTTCCGTATAACGGAATTTAGGAAAAGGATTATACCAGCGCTGCTTTATAAGACATTCCGCAAGGCTTTCCTGCCCGAGAGTAAGCGCATCCACGCGGATGCTTTTAATTTTGGAAATTAGATCAGATACATATTTCGGGTCTGCTTTTCCGTCAATGTAGGATATCACCACATCGGTTTTTGAGGTTTCGCCTACGGTGATTTTTTCAAAAGTAAGGCTTGGCGTGCGAATACGTCTGCGAATCAGCGTGGAATTACGCTTGATAGTTTCTACAAAGCTATCGTGAGAGCCCCTCAGAACCCGGTCGTTTTCTGACTGTTCAATGCCGCGAGTGGGATAAGAACGGGCATCAACGATTATGCCTACTGCGCCTATTGAGTCCATTATGATACCCATGGTACCACTCATCACCGAATATACAAATTTGTCAGGATTATACTCGACTGTTACTTCTGTATGGGGAAGATGCTCCGAAACGAAATCGGCTACATCTTCGGCACTGCCAATTTTCTGGAGATTTGACAGATGTACGAACAGCCTGTCGAGTATATTGCTGTCCACAAAGCTGTCCACAAAATAGAATGTTGCGGCATGACCTGCAAAAATCCTTTCGCTTCCTACAAAATCATAGTTTTTTCCAATACCGAAAAGATTGTGAAAATATTTTCTGTTTTCAGCGTAGCTTTCACTGAAGGCTTTATTCTGCGAATCCATTGTTTTTATATTCCTTTCGATATTTCTGTTTTATCTGGGCATTGCTGATACCTTGTGAGCATTATATTTCTCACAATTATATTTACATTATTCCCCAAAAGATATGGAATATTACATCCCAAAATATTCCATAATGCCGTTGTAGATGCCAAGGGCAAAAAGCTCCGGCTGAGTACTCATAAGCTCTGCATCCCGTGGGTTTGATATATATCCCATTTCGATGAGAGCGGCGGGCATCTGCGTGCGGCGCAGTACGTATAACCCGGGGCGGGCAAAGGTGCCGCGGTTTTGCAGTCCCGTAATCAGCGATAACTGTTCAGCTACGTCTTCCCCGAGGCGAAATCCATCGCTTTCTGTGCTGTAAGCATAAGCTTCGACCCCCGATGCTGAGGGAGAAGTGAAGGAATTGGTATGGAGGCTCAGGAATATGTCTGCCCCCCACTGGTTGGCTTCAAGGACGCGAGTGGAAAGGCTTGATGAAATAGATGTACCAAGCTGTTCTGTTGGAGAGTTTCTTGAAAGTCTGGCGTCAAAGTCGGGGTTGTTGTTAAGAAGTTCGGCTAAAATTGTGCCGATTTCATAGGTGATGTCTTGTTCGCGAAGTCCGTTGCCTTCAGCGCCTGCGTTTGGATTTGTGGGGTTGTGCCCCTGGTCGATGAAAACCTTATAGGCCATGGTTGCCTCCTAAAATAATTATATATTTGGAAACCTAAAATGAAAGAAATTAAAAGAATTCTAAGCTTTACCCGCCGGGCGGCGGATGATTATGAAATGATATGTGACGGAGATAAAATCGCTGTGGGAGTTTCGGGTGGAAAGGACTCCCTTACCCTGCTTGTGGCACTAGCCGAGCTGCGCCGTTTCTATCCAAAAAAATTTGAACTTGTGGCAATTATCGTTGATATGGGTTTTGAAGGGGTGGATTTTACTCCGATAGCAGAATTTTGCCGTGAGCTTGATGTACCTTTAGTTATATGCCCGACCAGCATTTCGCGTATCGTCTTTGACGTACGCAAGGAAAAGAATCCGTGTGGACTCTGTGCAAAAATGCGCCGTGGTGCACTGCACGATGAATGTAAGCGACAAGGGTGCAACAAGCTTGCCCTTGGCCACCATTTTGATGATGTGGTTGAAACCTTTATGCTAAACCTATTTTTCGAGGGGCGGTTAGGTTCTTTTTCGCCGGTCACTTATTTGTCCCGTAAGGATTTAACAATGATTCGTCCGCTTATTTACGCTCAGGAAAAGGACGTTCGTTATTTTGTAAATCGTTATCCTCTGCCGATTTTGGAGTCCCCCTGTCCTGCGGACAAAAACACCGAAAGGGAAGTGATGAAAAAGCTTCTTTCTGAGCTTGAAAGAAAGAACAAGGGGCTTAGACACAGAATCTTCGGCGCAATACAAAAGGCGGGAATTGATGGATATAAAGAGGCGAAGATTGCTGTTTTTCCCGATGATTGATGATATTTTCGGCTTGACAGAATAATTTTCAAAAAACGCTTTATTTCTTGAAATATATGTGGTATAATGTAATATATTTTTACACTTGACTATTAAAGCTTGATAAGGAAAAAGATGATATGTGCGGATTTGTGGGCTTTTCGGGTAAGCTCGAAAATAAAAAAGAGATACTTAATAAAATGATGGGGCGGATTATCCACCGCGGTCCCGATTCTGAGGGTGAATTTATCGCGGAGGAAGTGGCCCTTGGCTTTCGCCGTCTTTCAATCATTGACCTTGAGGGCGGTACTCAGCCAATCTACAACGAGGATGGAAATATAGTCATAGTCTATAACGGTGAGGTCTACAATTTCATGGAACTTCGCCGTGAGCTTATTGCGGACGGGCATATTTTCAAAACCGATTCCGACACAGAGGTCCTCGTTCACGGATATGAAAAATACGGCGATAAATTAGCCTCACATCTTCGCGGAATGTACGCTTTTATAATTTATGATAAGAACCAAAATCGTATCTACGGTGCGCGGGATATCTTTGGAATCAAGCCCTTTTATTATTACCGTACCCAGGGCGGAGATTATATCTTCGGGTCGGAAATCAAGTCTTTTTTGGAACATCCCGAATTTGTAAAAAAACTAAACCGCAAAGCCCTTCGTCCTTATCTTACATTTCAGTATTCTGTCCTTGACGAAACATTTTTTGAGGGCGTATATAAGCTCCCCCCGGCTCACAGCTTCACCTTAATTCTTGGAAAAAACATGGAAATTTCCCGATATTGGGATGCGGATTTTACCGAAGTTGCCGGAGACTTCAATAAATATGTGTCCGATATTGACAGCACGGTTCATGAGTCTGTGGAGGCTCATCGTATAAGTGATGTAAAGGTGGGCTCATTTCTTTCAGGAGGCGTGGATTCCAGCTATATCACCGCCTGCCTCATGCCGGATAAGACCTTTTCCGTGGGATTTTCCTACGATAAATTTAACGAAACCGATTACGCCAAAGAGCTTTCGGACAAGCTCGGAATCGAAAATTACACAAAAATCATCTCCTCGGAGGATTGCTTCGGGGCGCTTTCCGATATTCAGTACCACATGGATGAGCCTCAATCAAACCCATCCTGCCTGCCCCTCTATTTTCTTGCAAAATTGGCGCGTGAGCACGTTACGGTGGTGTTGTCGGGTGAGGGTGCAGACGAGATTTATGCCGGATACGAGTGGTACGATGAGCCTGCCGCTATGCAAAAATACAAGAAACTGCCGAAATTTATCCGTGTTGCTGCCGCGTCTGTGGCGAAAAGGCTGCCCTATTTTAAAGGGCATGATTTTATCATAAAATCCAGCGGAAACCCAGAAGATTACTTTATCGGACAGGCGATGGTTTGGGCGGAAAAGGATGCTTTACGGGTACTTCGTGCCGATTATCGCGAAGGACCGTCTGTAAAAGAGGTAACCGCACCAATTTACCGCCGGGTGTCCGACAAATCGGAGCTTGACAAAAAGCAGTATCTTGACCTGAATTTGTGGCTTCCCGGAGATATTCTTCTTAAGGCCGATAAGATGAGCATGGCACATTCTCTTGAGCTTCG
>JAZNUF010000055.1:0-5364 GCA_045592185.1 Candidatus Flemingiibacterium sp. | reverse complement strand
AAACTTCGCCACGCCTCTACTGCCGGTGAAAAATTGGCAACCGAAGTATTTAAGAAATTTACGGACCGCACGGGAATTCCGCTGTGTGAAGGCTATGGTCAAACGGAAACTACGTTGTTGATGGGAAATCTGAAGGGGCATACGCCCGTAGAAGGCTCTATGGGAGTAATCTCGCCTATGTATCGAATAGAGCTTTGCGATAAGTGGGGAAATCCCGTGCCTCAAGGAGAGATAGGCGAGGTCGTGATCGTTCCGCCAGAAAGCGGAAAGCAGGTTGGTATATTCTGTGGCTATCTTGATAACGAAAAACAGTACGCTTATGTATGGCGGGGCGGAGTCTATCATACGGGTGACGCAGCTTGGCAGGATGAAAATGGACTATATTGGTTTCACGGCCGTTTTGATGACATTATTAAAACGGGTGGCTTTCGTATTGGCCCCTATGAAATCGAAAATGTGCTTGCCGAGCATCCCGCCGTTGCCGAATGCAGCGTCATCGGCGTTCCCGATACCCTTCGCGGTCAAGCCATCAAAGCTGTTATTTTGCTTGGTGAGGGCTTCAAAGCAACCAAAGAGCTTGAAAAGGAAATTAAAGATTTCTGTAATAGCAGATTGGCAGAATACAAGTGGATACGTATCGTTGAATTTGTAAAAGAAATGCCCAAGACAATCAGCGGAAAAATCAAAAAGACAGAACTGCGCGAAGCGGATTCGGGCGAACAATGATGTGTGTGCATAATCAAAAAAATCTAATCGGCCATCATTAAAGTATCCGTCTTTTGGCAAAATCCAAATGAGTGATTAACGGAAAAAGTATTTTCTCTAAAGAACTTTTGGGCATTTACAGTCGTAGAATGAGAGTCTCAAAATTTTACATTTTTCGATTGAAGATATTCATTTTTTCTGGTATAATATATCATCACATCTTTTGGGATGGATGGTTACGGATATTGTAAAAGCACGTAAATGCCTATAGGAGATGCTATGAACTTTCAATTTGAAAACAGCTCGGAATTGCTTGATAAATGTGTCAGCGGTTTCCGTCAATATATATTGGACGAGTCGGCTGTACCTACGTTTATCAGTCAAAATTTTTGTGATATGGTCGGTTATTCAAAGGATGAACTGAACGGAGAAAATGCAATTTCGTATAATTCTTTGATACATCCTGCCGATAGGGAAACATACAACCGCTATATTAAACGCGTTGGCACACCGGGACTCTCAGATTCTGCGGAATATCGTCTGATTAAAAAAGATGGCTCTGTCATATATGTAAAAGATACGATAACAGTCAGTAAGGACGCGGACGGAATACTTGTCGGTTATTCTGTTCTGACTGATATTACCGCTATAAAAGAGGAGAATGAAAACCTTCGTTTTTTGAACGAAACCGTTCCCTGCGGTATGCTCAAATGTACCTGCGGAAAAAATCCAAAAATTACATGTGTAAATCAGCAAATGCTGGATATTATACGCTTTCCCAAGGTCAAGGATGGAGAGATAGATTATCTTGATTTATGCAAAGATAATATTTATCTCATGATTCCCATTGAAGAACGCCGCAAATTTTCCCATTTTCTCAATCAGGTTTACAAAAAGGGAGCTCCTATTTCGGGAGAGATTTCGGTTCTTCGTTGTGACGGAACCAAGGCTCGTCTTTATGGCTGGGTAACTAAGATCACCAACGAGGACGGCAGCGAAGAATTCCAAAGCGTTTGTATGGATGTAACCGAGCGTTACCGCGTCAAGAAAGCGAGTGCAACAGAACAATATCTCAAGGCACTGTCTGACGTATATGACAAAATCTTTGAGTATGATTTTGCAAGCAGAACGGTGAAATACGTTTCAGGTGTTTCGAATACCTTTGGACGCATAAAAAACCTTCCGATGCATATGGAAGAAGCAACTGAGCAATGGATCAAACACAGTGTTCACAAGGATGATCGCCCTCGGCTGCAGGAGTTTTTTGCTCCTTTTTTTGCCAGACAAGCATCACTCATATCGAGCCGTCCTCCGCAAATCGAATATAGAATGATTGCACCTGATGGCGAATTCAAAAAATGTATCGGTGTTTTCTTGAAAATAGACGATTCGGTCAGTTTATATTGTACCAAATACATGGTGGATAAACAAAAGCTTGACGAGTTAAAGAATGAAAATTTTGAGCTCCGTAAAAATATGCAGGAATTCGTTAATATGCAGGAATTCGTTACCCGGTTTACCGAAGGCATCATGGCATTCAAGGTGGAAAACGATTATGTAACCCCTCTCTACGCCAGCGACAACGTATGCAACTTCTTCGGATATACGAAAGAAGAATGGTTTTCAAAAGTAAAAGACGGTCTTTCAATCAAGGAGTTTATTGCGCAGAGCAGCCTTGCTTACGAGGATGTGGAGCTTTTGTTTGCCACAGGCGAAGCGGAATTCACATATTTTGATATAGCCCAGAGGAGAAAGCGGCTAATCAAGGCAATCTGTTCGCAGCGAAACCCCGATGAGAAATCTCTATTTTACGTTTTGCTGTATAACGTGGATAACGGACAGATTTCTTCGGATTCCGTGGCTGAGAAAAATGCTCCAATAAATATCCGTACCTTTGGATATTTTGATGTTTTCATCGGCGAAAAACCCATTGCATTTCGGAATAAAAAAGCGAAGGAATTGCTTGCCCTGCTGGTGGATCGCCGAGGCGGATACGTTACAAGCGAAGAGGCAATCGGATATCTGTGGGAGAATGAGTCTGCCAATTCCATCACTCTGGCAAGATACCGAAAAGAAGCACTCAGGCTTAAGAATACACTTGAAGAATACGGTATTGCTGATATTATGGAATCCGTTGATGGCAAACGGCGTCTTGTTCCCGAAAAGGTCAGCTGCGATCTTTACGATTATCTGTCAGGCAAAGAGGAATATGCAGGACTTTTTAAAGGCAGCTATTTGACCAATTATGCTTGGGGAGAGGTCACTCTCGGTGAGCTTATGAGTGGTATTACGAATTGAGTCGGATACTCATGACGTATCTGAGAAAAAATGCGCACGATTCAAAACGTGCGCATTTTTTATTTTGAAAGTGAAATACCAATATATCATACCATGCCACGGTAATCTTGGGACACGATAAGAAATGTCCCTCGAACCATTTAATTCGGGGGACATTTCCATATGATATTTAAATGCTTATCTGGTTCACGAAATATCCATACAAGGATATTTAGAAAAACTGTTATAAAATAAAGTCAAACGAAAATAAATCAATACTGCTTTTAAGGGATACTTGTGGAATGAATTCATAAGACAATATTTCTTCCAAAGTTCCAACAATAATATCTTTTTTAGTGTTTTCACAGTAGATATAATAACTTTGTAAAACACCTTCATCCGAATATAGCGGAGCCAAAAAAAACATATTTTTGTCAAGAGAAAATTCTATTTCTCTTCCTTCATTTAAGTATGAAATTAAATTCTGTAATGTCATTCAGCTCACCTCCCAATAATTATTTCTCTGGTATTCCCGAACCGCGTGGATTTTTCTTGCTCCAGTCCCATTTATGCCTGTGAGGAAATGTATGATTTGCTCCCCCCATGCTTATAGTCAATATCATAGCTTATCTTTCCAACCGTCAGCTGCATATTTATACAGCTTTACGTCTGTCGGCGTTACCACAGCTCCACTTGTTACATCATATGTACTCTTACTTAGGATATTTCCTGCCGCGTCATACTTGTAGGTAAACTCCGCTGATTTCGTATAGCTTTTGTCTATTGGCACCTAATGACGGTTGAAAGCGCTGATTCTTTGTTTTTGAATCAGTGCTTTCAACAAACAATTAATTGTTGTTATGGTTATTCCTCGCAATAACCCCACTCGTCATTAATTGCTTTTCGTATATTTTCATCATCAAGCATATAAAAATCTACTCCGTCATTATCTTTTATCGTTGGATCTGCTCCCAATCGTATAAGATAATCACAGCGTTCAAAATGTTTACGTACACGTTCTTCGAATAAAATAGTTCTCCCTGTCTTACTATCACGTGCATTAATATCGGCACCAGCATCAAGTAATAATTCTACCGCAGGGTAGCACCAAACTACAGCTGTTGACAACGGTACACATAAATTTACATCTGCACCATATTGGATTAGCAATTTTATACCAGGATAAAACGATTCTCCTAATGCTTTTTTCAAGCAAGTTTCATTATTAAACACTATATTGGGGTCTGCTCCATTCTCCAATAACAGCTTCACTACTTCGGTATTATGATTCTGCAACGCCCACCACAAAGCATTTTCAGAGTCATCTCCATCTCCATATCTGTCGTTAGGATCACATCCTTTTTCGAGGAGATAGGACACTAGATTACTATCAGCTCCCATACTAACAGCATTTGCAAGCATATGATTATCACATTCGATTTTGGCACCATATTCAAATAGGCAACGTATTATGTAAAAATCAGGAATCCATGCAGCCAATTCCAATACATACTGATCGCCTGACGGTTCACTGACATCCGCCCCACATTTAAGTATATGCTCTATAGCATCAATTCTTCGAAAACGAATGGCTGTTCCCAGTAGCGTATCACCATATTCGTCAGGAGTATCTATGTTGCCATCTTTAATTATTTCATCAATCAACTCTATAGTTTCAGCATTGGATTTAAGATAAAAAATATCATAATAATTCATACAGTCCTCCAAATATGTGAAAGTAAATTTGTAATTTTAATAATAATTACGAGTAAAAATAATGGTCATGTGAGCATGGCTGATGCGGTGTTGTTCTATGCGGATTAGGTGTATGCTCCAACGAGGCTTCCGCTTTCGTCATAAATTAGCAGCATACTATCTTATAATCTCAACAATTACCTCCCTAGACACGATATGCAATTCATCTCCAGAAAACATTTGAAACAGTAGGTAAAGAGAGTCTTCCATATATTCGCTGTGCTTTAAGAGATAATTCTGCAAGTATGAAAAATCTTCTTCCACAGTCAGAGAAACGATAGTTTCACGACTTCCAGTCCATTCACCTTTGACTGCAAATGCAATTCCTATATTATGGAATGTCAAGTTAATCTTAACCTTAAAAATTGGATTATATAATTCAAATTTTAAGCTATCTTCTCCACTGTCATAATGGGCATTTTTCAATTTTGCATCATGATAGTAGCCGTTGTATAAAAACTCTTTTAATTCTTTGATATTGTTTTTGTTAAATCTTGGCATTGTGTCCCTCCATTATCTGAACGGGAAATAGGTTGTTGCGTAAGGTTCAGGTACAATCATTCCTGGATAATAATGTCCAGCTCCATATATATGATAATGCGGTCCGTTGGAATAATTAGGATTTTC
>JAZNUF010000054.1:0-5449 GCA_045592185.1 Candidatus Flemingiibacterium sp. | reverse complement strand
GAATATATTCATTACTACAACAATGAGAGAATTTCTCTCAAATTAAAAGGAATGAGCCCGGTGCAATACCGAACTCATTCGCAATCGATTTAATATTTAATTTTGTCTAAACTTTGGGGTCCACTTCAGGTATACTGTGGGACTTTCCTTTTTATGCTTGTATATTCTTACTTTTTGTCGAGCACATGACCGTAGCTGTATGCAAAAAACTGCAGCTTCTCCCTCTCCTCCGAAGCAATTTCTTTTGTGTGCCTAACGTACTCATTCTGTGCCCTCGCCGGCTCTGGAAGATCAGTCAAGATGAAAAGATCATCACTTGGGCATACAACCACTGTCTTTTCCTCGTTAATGCCGATTGTAGCTACACCGAGGTCAGCGAAGCGTTGTGCGTCTTCGCAGGTTACAGGCGTCCACCCGAGGAAACGTTTCCCATTCAATATACGAATAACCTCTTTATTGTCGCCGTGAGGATATGCCACGCCCAAATTTCTGCAGATCATGCGTGTCACGGTCTGTGAATCCGTTTCCGTTGTCACTTCGTCAAACGCAAGCGTCCATTTGATAACATTTTTGTACTGTGCGCCATTCACTTGTCTTATCCTCCATATCAATAGAAATATTTCATCACAGACGCATCTCTGGCATAGTTCTTGTTCGCGTGAACGCTATGAAAGTCCACACTTCCGTACTGCCAAAGATGCATATCTTTAGGAAGCAATTCCGATGGTGCATATGCTGCCCATTTATACGGGTCAAATTTGTACTTTGGTTCGGTGGACCAATACAGTGCGTGAAGCTGATCCGCCTTTCGTGTTGCCTGAACATAATGACTGCACTGTCTGCCGAAATTGAAATTTTTTGAGGAATCTGTATTACCGATAAATCCGGGAATATATCCACTGTTGTTAAGAGCACTTGCAAAACGGATCATCCAATTGTGATTAACACTATATTCCGGGTCTATCTCCGCAAATATAGCAATACCTTTATTTTGCGGTATACCAAGGGCTCTTGCCGCCTCAATGGCACGATAAGAGATAAAGTCCTCGTTTATCGAAATTTCTTCCTCCTTGAGGTCACGGAGAATAAACGTCACCTTACAATGCCTATCGTGAAGAAAGTCAATCTCCTCCTTGGTCACCGCTTTATTTCCTGCGAGGCTTCGTCCCCAAAACGAGGGGAAACAGCCCATTCGCATCACCCAATCATAGAGTGTATAGCCATTTGTCAAGCGTGTGTTCGCGGGCATGCGCGAATCAGCGCCGAATATCTGTGTCATGTTTGTTACCTTCTTTCGTATATTTGTCAGCAATTATGACATCTGCAGTTGCTGTGTCCGATTATATCATTCAATGCTGTCATATCATGCATGCTGTTTACTCCTTATTACCTTGCCCGAACCATTTTTTTCAAGTGAGTCAAGTATGCGGATTTCCGTTGGTATCTGATAAGATGGAAGCAATTCACAGCAAAGAGCGTGTACTTCGTTTGTATCGGAAAAATCGCCGCATATGTCAAGACCAATCTGCATCCTTCCGTTTTTATCGGTATATCCATAGGCAAGGACTTCTTTTACACGCCCATCGCGCTTAAGCTCCGCCTCGATCTCCTGTGGATAGATATTCATTCCGGCACGGATGATCATATCATCGCTGCGGCCGTAGATTTTCAAAAATCCGTGAGTATCAATACTTGCAATATCACCCGTACACAGCCAACCATCTCGAATAACCGTTGACGTAAGCACGGGATTTTTATAGTAACCGAGCATCACATTATCGCCGCGTACCCATAGTACACCATGCTCACCTGTATCGGTAACATCTCGCCCTCCCTTTGACATAATTTTCAGTTGTACATTTACAAGCGGTACACCAACACGGTCAGGATTTTTTATAAAATACTCCGGTGGCATATAGGCAACGCGAGGACTAGCTTCAGTAAGTCCATAGACGTGATAAATTTCCGAATGAGGGAATGTAGCGGCTATCTCTCGTCCAATAGCCTCATTCATGCATTCTCCGCTTACAACAATATGACGAAGCGGCGGATTTTCACCTTTTCTCATGAATCTCGCTATCATGGAAAGCAGGGTTGGTGTGGCGCAGAAAGCGGTTATAGCGTGTTCTCGCCATATCTTAACAATTTTTATTGGATTGAACGCCTCCGAGTAAAATTCCACGTTCGCGCCCTTAATGAGCGCACATAAGAACTCTCCCGTAAGCACCGCACAATGGTAAAGCGGGCGCGCAATCAATATGGTATCCGATGTATTCAGATTAAAATATTCGGATATGCCACATACATTCGCAATAATATTTTCTTCACTTAACATCACTCCTTTCGGTGTACCCGTAGTTCCGGACGTACACATGATAAGTGCGGGATGAATGTCGGGTTCCTCATAATCGGAGTCAGAGATATCACAGATTCCAAATTCACCGCCATTGTCCGTGATAATACAGGTCGGACTAATGAAAGACAGTATCTTTTTGCAATGGGCTTCTCCATAGCGAAGCGACAGCGGCACCGTGGTAACGCCTGCCGCAAAGCAGCCAAGTAGAGCTATTGACGCCGCAAGCTCTGACTTACAATAAATAGCGCAGCACTTCTGTCCTTTGAGCTTTTTTGCAAAAGCCTCGGCATATAACATAAGTTTTTCGTAAGTAATCTCCAAATCCCCTTCACCGACAGTCTTGCTTGGATGTTTTCGCATATATTCACTTAAATAGTTCCAAAGTATCATTTGAATTTCATCTCCAGTTTAGTTACAAATTCGCTGAGAATATCGTTTTTACAGCAGTGGTAGATTTCCCTATTTGATAGTTGTGAGAAAGCAACCACGCTTTTTAGTGTGATACACTATATAAAAATTTACGATTACCGATATGGTTCATTCCCCTTATGATTGTATACTCTTATTGTCACGATAGGTACGGTATTGTCGCCTCGATGAGGGTATGTACTATACGCCGATTTTTTATTCTCCGACATAGCGTATCACCAATTCAAGGGCATCCGATACCGTTTCAAGATCAAACGGATTCATATCGGCCTCATCGAATTCAATATTAAACGAGGTCTCGAATTCAATAAGCATAGATACCATAAGCATACTGTCAAGCGCAAGGTCTTCTGAAAGTGTGGATGTAAGCTCTATATCCATACATCCGCTGAGCTCCGAAAGAATAGCGATTACTGTTTCCTGGGTGTTCATTTATATGACCATTCCTTTCTAATTGTTATGAGAGTTTTGTGTCGGTTTCCGTAAGGAAATTCGCTTAAGTGGTGCAAAAACCACAAAACTCCGTGTCTGAAAAATGATTCACTTTTCAGACTTTGTTTTCCAAGATTTTTAGTATATTGTTCTTTATGATATTATAGGACTCATCGGGTGAGATGTCACCACGAACCAAAAGGCCGTTATTGGTGCGGCAAATGTGGTTGTATTCATGACGCAGAGCATATTGAAGCTCCATATCTATGTAACGGTCGCATTCCTCAGGGCGGGTTCGCACACGCCTAACTGCGGTGTGAACAGGAACGTCAATAAATACGGACACGTCAGGTCTGATAAGCCACCGAGCAATTTCATATATCCATTTGTCACTCTTAAATCCTCTGGCATGAAGGTTTGCTATACAAGAATAGAAATATCTGTCGCTGATTACTACCTTTCCGGCTTCAAGCTCGGGTGCTATTACTTTGTTTACGTGCTGAACTCTGTCCGAAGCAGCCAGAAGTGAAAGACTGCGGTAGTCGTAGGTGCTGTGATCGGGCTCGTCCATGTAGGTTCTGAATATTTCGGAATTTCGGACAGCGTTGGTGGGCTGCTTTGTAAGTACCACATCGTAACCAACCGAAAGCTCCTCCGCAAGCCGCTTTATCATAGTGGTTTTCCCACACCCGTCAAGTCCACAGAAAGTAATGAGAGTACCGGAATAAGTATTCGGTATCATGTTAAGCTTTTTCATTTCGACACCTCGCAAAGCAAGGCGGCACGATCATCCGAGAAGAAGCGTTCACTGATATTCTCATTCATGTATTTAAAAGTCTTTTTTTCACTCGGTGATATGACCCTATGAAGTATATCTTCATTTCCGTCAAGTACCTCATGGGCACATTCTACGGCGTATCGATTTTTCATATCAAACAGCTTGCTTGCCATAATGATTGCGTACGCACAGATATTCGCAACGCCAAGACAGCGTGCTTCAAAAAACAGCACGTTTATTTCGGAATCGGAGAGCATATCGGTCAGCATATAAATATCGCAAAATTTGTACAATGTCATATCCCGTTTCATCTCCACCCATGGGAAAGTGGCAGCTTCTTTGTATAGGTGCACACAAAGATGGATGAAGAAATCGTAATCACTGAGCGTCATCACGGAAGTTCCCTGTATCTTCACCTCATCTGAACGCGAGAGAAGCTTGTCTACCGTCTTCTCTCCGCCGTTTTTGTAATCGAGGGAAAAATTTATGTCAACTTCAAGAAATCGCATATAGGGAAGATTTACCTCTAATACATACGGTACGGTCTCGCCTCGCATCATCTTTGATGTTACAATCTCACGGCGGGATGCGGGGACAAACTCGCCGTTCTTGACACTGCCTTGTCTGAAGCCCGCCTTATAAAGCGCATCGCCTATCACGGTGACATCCTTTGGTCTTACGAGCAGGTCAATGTCATTTGATGTGCGGCAACCTACAGGGTAAAGTCCGCAGAGCACCGCACCCTTGAGCATAACATACTTATCCTTATGATTTGCGAGTATCTCGGACACCCGTTTTACACATTTATAAAAGCTCATATTTTTGACGGTATTCTGGACGTATGCCGCCTCAAGCGAATTACGGAATTCTCTTGTGGTTTCATTAAGAAGCTCCGCAGATTTGAGTGTGGTATACGCGATACCCTGCATTCGGTTGAAAAACAACTGCCCGAGTACACTTGACGTAGCATTCTCGCGTATCAACGCTTTCAATTTCCCATTGTCCTCGCTCTTAAAGCTGACAAGCCTTGTGAAAAGTTCTTTCTCTGTTGTATTCATGATTTCCCTCCATGATTTTAAAATTTACCGCAATAGTGGAGAAAATATTTGAAGATCAGCCGCATAATATTCCGTCTTTCGGCAAGTTATCCCAAGTATGTCTCACATCCTTACATCGCCATTGTACACCCCAAAGCTGACAAAAACTGTCCTAATTAGCCACGAAACTTTTTATAAACCGCAGAAAATAAAAAAGATCAATACAAAGATATAACCTCTGCACTGATCCGAATATTATTTAAATATCTGTACCCGGGATTCCCCCTATTTTGTGTCACCCATGTGCATGGGACTTGGTTGTAATGCCGCAGGAGTTGTTGGCTGCCGTATAATCGATTCTCCAAGGGAACGAATAATTGCAATTTTAACAAACAATTTCATGAAGTCGGAGGCCAA
>JAZNUF010000053.1:0-3152 GCA_045592185.1 Candidatus Flemingiibacterium sp. | reverse complement strand
ATCGGACAGCAGCTTTTCCGCCGACTGCCTATCGGCGACTCCATCCAAAATTCCTTCTGCCGCAGAAAGAATCTTGTCCCTTACAAGTAATTTTATTTCCTGGTCAGCTTCGGAATCGGAATTTGCAAGCACATGAAGCCTTATTACATTGTCATACAGCATCACATCGGAGAGGGATGGAATAACGGCGGATAGGGGAACGATAAGTAAGCATATTACGGAAAAAATCAGGAAAAAGCGTTTAAATAGGTTTTGTGTTTTCATTTTATATTAAAATCCTTTCAACAAATAAAATCGCTTGCGTACTGTCATTATTGACAGAAATACGCAAGCGATTCGCTTCTTGTGATATTTTTGCGGTGGTGCTTTGGATTTTATCCTCTGTCGCAGGTTATAACTGCATTATAATTCGATGACAGAAGCTTGATTTTTTTGGTTATATCGGCCTGCAGCTCCTCCTCAGAATATTTACATTCAAAGGGAAGCACAATATCAAAAATTAAATTGGTATGGGTATTGCCTCTAACCATTCGGAAATCGTGCATTGATATCGGACATTCGTGTTCGGCGGATGATAGGGCGACAATAGCCTCTATTTCCCGCTTGATTTCGGACAGTTCTTCATCATTTGTAACTATTGGGTCAAGGTGGACAACAAGGCTTATTCCGGAATCTCTGAAATCAAACTCTATATTGTCAATTAAGTCGTGGCTTTCAAGGATATCCTTTTCTGCCGCAACTTCAACATGGACGGAAGCGAAAATTTGCCCCGGGCCGTAGCTGTGGACGACTAAATCGTGATAACCGATGACTCCGTCATAGGAAGAAATGCGCTTTCCTACCGAGGCTATAAACTCGGCGGAGGGGGCGGTTCCGAGAAGGGGATTGGCGGTTTCGATTATTAATCCTATACCGGATTTAATAATGAATAATGCCACAATACATCCAAAAATCCCATCAAGATTTATTTGCCACAGGAGGGATATAACCGCAGAAACAAGAACGGCGGAGGTTGTAATAACGTCCCCAAGACTGTCCGCAGCGGTAGCCGAAAGGGCAGGGGAATCAATATGTACGGCTACGGACTTATAAAAGCTGCATTGCCAGAGCTTTGCAATAATTGAAAAAACAAGAATCACAATGGAGATTGCAGAGAATTTTGTTTCGTTGGGATTGATTACCGCGGATATGGAATTTATGAAAAATTCAAATCCCAAAACGCATATAAGCATGGAAACGATGAGTCCTGCAATGTATTCAATTCTTTGATGACCGTAAGGATGCTCCTTGTCCGCAGGCTTGCTTGCCAGCTTGAAGCCGATTAGGGTTACCACAGAGGAGGATGCATCGGCAATATTATTTACCGCATCGGCACAAATTGCGATGCTGCCCGAAATTATTCCTATAAGAAGCTTCAGTACGGAAAGAACGGAGTTTGAACAGATTCCAAAGATACTCGCAGTCATGGCGCATCTTGAACGTGTGTGTGAATCCTTGACGTTTTTATAATTTCTTACGAACAGAGAAAGAAGCCATAAATTCATAACAATATTCCTTTTCTAAATCTTCGGCAGTGAAATTACATTACTTCAAGTAACTTTTCGGCGGCGGCGAGAATTCCCAGCTTTCCGCTTTCATAAGTGAGTCCGCCCTGCATAAAAGCGGTGTAAGGAGAACGCATAGGTCCGTCTGCAGACAGCTCGATGGAAGAACCTTGAGTAAAAGCACCTGCTGCCATGATGACCTCATCGGAGTATCCGGGCATCGCCCAAGGCATGGGGCTCACGTAAGAATCTATTGGGGAGCCGCTTTGAATCCCTTGACAAAATGCCACCAAGTACTCGGGCTTTCCGAGTATTATCGCTTGTATTATATCCGCACGGCGATCACTCCAACGGGGATTTACCAGACATCCTAATTTTTCAAATATATATGCGGCAAAATGGGCAGTTTTCATGGCTTGTGCCACCACATGAGGGGCAAAGAAAAATCCCTTGTACAGACTCTTGTTATTCCCGAGAGTCGCACCACATTCAAGTCCAACCCCAACGGTTGTAAGACGATAGCTTGCAAGCTCCACAGCGCGGGCAGTGCCGGCGATATATCCGCCTGATTCTGCCATTCCGCCGCCGGGATTCTTAATAAGCGATCCCATAATAAGGTCAGCGCCTACGGCACAAGGCTCGGTTTCCTCGGTAAATTCCCCGTAGCAGTTATCCACCAATACATAGGCCTTTGAGCGCGTTTTCACGAATTTTACAATCTCCCCGATTTGGGTTACGGTTAGCGTTGGGCGATTCATATATCCTTTGGAACGCTGAATGAATATTACTTTGACTTTGTCGCCCTCATCAGAAAGAGCCTTTTCAATGGCAGAGAAGTCAATATTTCCCTCTGCCGTCAAATCTACCTGACGGTATCCGATTCCGAAGTCGGAAAGGGAACCGTTTCCCGGCTGACCGGAGATACCTATGACTTGTTCTAAGGTGTCGTAGGGCTTGCCTGTAACGGAGAGCATGATATCGCCTGTGCGAAGAATACCGTAAAGTGCGATGGCGATTGCCTGGGTTCCGTTGACGATACTGTGGCGAACAAATGCCGCTTCAGCGCCGAAAACCTCGGCGTAAATCTTATCAAGGGTGTCGCGCCCTTTATCATCGTAGCCGTAACCGCTTGTTCCGGCAAAGCAGGTTTCGTCAACTCGGTTATTTTTGAATGCTGCCATTACGCGCCGGGTGTTTTCAAGGGCGATTCGGTCGATGTCGGCGAAAATCGGCACAAGGGCGGTATCGGCCTCCGATGTGAGCTTGTTTAAATCTATAGACTTCATTGTACAACGTCCTTTTTTATTAAAAATTATTTACGATGTCCTTGAAGCGCTGACCGCGTTCTTCAAAGTTTTTGAACATATCAAAGCTGGCGGCGGCAGGGGAGAGAATTACCGTATCTCCCGGCTTTGCCGCAAGTCGTGCGGCGTTAAGGGCACCCTCGAAGCTATCGGCTTCGATTATTTCGGGGCTTCCGTCATATCCCTCGTAGGAAGTGAGGGCGGATTTTATCTTCGCGGCGGTTGCGCCTACAATCACCAAGGTCTTCGCGTGGTCGCATAGAGGCTTTGCCAAGGGTTCATAAGGAATATTTTTATCATATCC
>JAZNUF010000052.1:0-2421 GCA_045592185.1 Candidatus Flemingiibacterium sp. | reverse complement strand
TCATCGGGAGCCATCCAGTTGTTGATGCTTCCAGCATCTTCTTTTTTGGATGTGCAGATAAAGGTTCTTCCCTCAACGCGAGCTACGTCGTTTACAGCAGTTCTGTGAAGATAGCAATCAGGGAGAAGCTCCTGATTGAGTTTTATTATCTCGCCCGTGGAACAAGCTTCATCTCTGAGCGCATCAATCTGAGCTTGACTTCCGTCAATCCAAACGATTTTGTCAGGCTTTGTCATTGCTGCCATTTCATCAACCCAGGTGGTAACAAACTTGTTGCTAGTAAGTGCCATATTAATTCTCCTCTTCAAATAAAGAAATATCTTTTACAAAATTATGTACCGGAAGAAAGTTTACCACTTCTCCGCCATTATATATTGTACATCATAACTCAATTTTTTGCAATAGTTTTTGACATAAAAATTACTTTTTTACACCCCGTTAATATTTTCACCAACATCCACAAAATTCATAATTATTTTCCTGATTTGCGGTATAATTCGTCAGCGAGCAAGGCAAAATTTTCAAGGGTAAGTCGTTCTCCGCGGATTGACGATTCAAAGCCAACCGCTTCAATAGCCTCTGCAATTCCCTCTCTGCCTATATTTGAAAATTCGGTCATAAGGGAATTCACCAAGGTTTTTCTCCGCTGAGCGAATCCGCCGCGGATAGCTTTAAAAAGGAAATCTTCGCTGATTACCGATACAGGCGGAGTTTTGTGGAGGGTTATTCTCACCACAGCCGAATCAACCTTAGGAGCAGGCATGAAGCAGCCGGCAGGCACGGTAAACAGACGCTCACAGCGTCCGTAATATCCGAGAGATGCAGTAATCGCCCCATATTCGCTATCTCCCGCAGGAGCACACAGACGTGCGGCTACTTCCTTTTGAATCATAATCGTTATGGTTTCAAAAGGCAGTCGGGATTCGAGCAGCTTCATGAGTATTGGCGTTGTGATGTAATAGGGTAAATTGGCCGCTACGGAAACGCTCATTCCCTTCGAGAGAAATTCCCGTTCAACAAGCTCCCTAAGGTCTGTTTTCATTACATCCTCGTTTATAACCGTTGTGTTTTTGTAATCGGATAGAGTTTCAGCGAGAACAGGGATAAGTCCCGTATCAATTTCGAGAGCAACCACCTTATCGGCACGTGTCGAAAGCTCGCGCGTTAAAGTTCCAATGCCGGGGCCGATTTCGAGGATGCCAAAGCCATTGCCCTGCCCTCGCATTTCATTAGCGGCATCGGCAATTTTTTGGGGGATTTTAGGGTTTATAAGGAAATTCTGCCCGAATTTTTTCTGAAATTTTATATTGTGCCGTGCCATGATTTCGCGCACAACGGATATATCACAAAGACTCATATTTTCTCCTATTCTATCAAGCATCGAAAAACCAAATAATTTTTGCAAACAACTTGACAAACGCCGCCAATTATTGTATAATATCAGTATTGAGTATATTATACCATACTTGCTCTGATATTTCAACACTAATTTTAAATATGCTGGAATGGCGCAGTGGTAGCGCAATTGATTCGTAATCAATAGGCCGTGGGTTCAAATCCCATTTCCAGCTCCAAGCATACAAAAGCCTCTTTTTGCAGTAGCAGAAAGAGGTTTGTTTTATACCTAAGTTTTTTCAAAAACTTGATTTATTCATACAAATATGGTAAAATAATACTGTTATCTACACGCGGAAAGGAATAGTTATATGTATTATAGGCAAGGTTTACTTAATAGGCTTGATAAAAAATTCGGACGGTATGCAATTAAAAATCTCATGCTGATTTTCGTAGGCGCAATGGCGATTGTATTTATTATGAATTTAGCCATAGCATCCACAGCCGGAAAAAGTATATACTCCCAACTGATTTTCGACCGAGAAGCAATTTTCAGAGGTGAAATTTGGAGAATCTTCACTTTTATTTTTCTGCCGCCTAACTCAAGCCCGCTGTTCATAATCCTTTCCCTATATCTTTATTATATAATCGGTTCAACTCTTGAAAGGCAGTGGGGAGCTTTCGGCTTCAACGCCTTTTATCTTCTCGGAATAATCGGCTCTATTATTGCGGGGTTCATCGTTGACTACGCCACTAATTATTATCTCAATTTGTCGCTGTTTTTAGCCTTTGCTCTGCTTAATCCGGATTTTGAACTTCTTTTGTTCTTCTTTATTCCGATAAAAATGAAGTGGCTTGCTGTACTTGATATTTTTCTGATTGCTGTGGATTTTTTTCAGTCATCATGGGACATACGCGCCTCTATTATCGCTTCCCTCATGAATCTTCTCATATTCTTCACACCGCACCTTTTCGACCACTGCAGAGCCATATACCGCCGCATAAAATGGAAAAGCAATTTCAAATGATAAAATCAACCTATAATTTCTATATCGGGAGAACAAATATTTTGCTCTCCCGTATTTA
>JAZNUF010000051.1:0-1910 GCA_045592185.1 Candidatus Flemingiibacterium sp. | reverse complement strand
ACATTCCGTACTTCATCTTCTCGGTTACGACCATGTAAACGGTGAAGCAGAGGAGAGAGAAATGTGCTTCAAGCAGGAAGCTATACTTGACTTTATGGGAATTAAAAGAAAGACATCGGAAAATTAAATAAGAGGAAATGAATATGAAAACAGGCTTTATTGCTATAGTCGGAAGACCTAACGTTGGTAAATCCACAATTCTTAACGCACTTCTCGGAGAGAAGATTTCCATTGTTTCAAGCAAGCCGCAGACCACTCGCACACGCATAACGGGAATACTTACAGAGGGGGAGAATCAGTTCGTATTTCTTGACACCCCCGGAATACTTAAGCCTAAGAATAAGCTTGGGGATTACATGGTGAAAACCATTAATTCCGCCATCGGCGAGGTTGATGGAGCGATTTTGGTAGTAGACGCGGCAAAAGAGATTTCCGATATTGAACGGACTGTGCTCTCTCGTTTTAAAAAGCAGGGAACACCCGTAATTCTTGCCATAAACAAAACCGATACGGTCAATGCCGAAAAGGTTGCGGAATGTATCATTGCTTACTCAGAGCTTTACGATTTCTTTGCGGTTATACCGATGGCTGCTCTTAAAAACGAGGGGGTCCACATTATCGCAGAGGAGGCGGCAAAGCTGCTTCATGATGGAATTTGGTTCTTCCCCGAGGATATGATTACCGACCAGCCCGAAAGGATTCTCGCTTCAGAGATTATCCGCGAGAAGCTGCTTCGCACGCTCAACGATGAAATTCCTCACGGTACTGCGGTGGTAATCGAAGCCTTTGAAGCAAAGCCGACTATCATCAAAATCCGTGCGGAAATTTTCTGTGAAAAGGACTCGCACAAGGGAATTATTATCGGCAAAAAGGGAGCCGCCCTCAAAAAGGTGGGCACATGGGCAAGAGAGGACATGGAAGCCTTTTTTGGCGTGCAGGTGCACCTTGATTTGTGGGTAAAGGTTAAAGAAAATTGGCGCGACAATGCAGGACTTTTAAACAGCTTCGGATTTAACGAGGAGTAAGGCAGGTTAATCTGCACTGCGGAAGAAATTCAAAATTAAAGGACGGATGAAAATGTTACACACCCTAAAGGGGCTTGTGCTTCGTGAAACGGTAATCGGCGATAACGCCAAGTATATAAATATACTAACCGCCGAGCGCGGACGCATTTCCGTTCTTGTACGCGGTGCGGTTAGACTTCGAGGGCGTTTTACCGCTTCCACGCAGCTGTTCTGCTACAGCGAATTTGTGGTTTATGAGCATAATGAAAAATACTCATTAAACGAGGGCACGCTTATCGAAAATTATTTCAGCCTTTGCAATGATTTCGACAGAATGACGGTTGGCACATATGTACTTAATGCCGTTGAATATGTGTCAATGGAGGGACAGCCCGAACCGAATATTCTAAGGCTTGCTCTTAATACCCTTTGGGCGCTTGTTAAATTTGGGGACAGAGATTATAGGCTTATCAAAGGGGCTTTTGAACTTCGGCTCTGTTCATTTCTCGGCGTTGCACCGAATCTTGTGTCATGTCCTGAATGTGGACACGGAGTCGGAGAGGAGCGTATGCTCTTGAACGTCATGGCGGGAACAATCACTTGCAGTCATTGCTACGATAAAACCTATAGGGAAACGTACATAGAAAATGAACGTGTGGTTGATGAAATGCGCACGACTCAGATAATACTGTCACTTTCGCCCGCGGCGCTGCTTGCAATGCAGCACGCACTTTATTCCGATATGGCGAAATTATTTTCATTTTCTTTGGCAGATGAATGCTTACCGGAGTTTTCAAATGCCTGTGAAAAGTACCTTGAAAATCACGTTGACCACCATTTTTCGGTGCTCGATATGCTGAAAGGAATTTAACATTGAAAAGCTACGAAAAAGCTATAAAAACACTG
>JAZNUF010000050.1:0-5404 GCA_045592185.1 Candidatus Flemingiibacterium sp. | reverse complement strand
TAGCAATGGAAACCTTGCGTATAACCTCGGGGGGATAACCCATCTGACGCAGTTTTTTCTTTACCATTACAGAAGCAGCCCCCGCCGATGAAAAATCAGAACCGTCAACTTCAAAATGGAATTTAACAGCCTCAGACATTGCCGGCCTCAGTCTTTCCGGACAGCCCCTCTTCCCAAAGGATTCCGCTGGCCTCAAAAGCGCGCTTGTCCGATTTCATAAGAACAAGTCCACATTCTTCAGCGAGCTTTACCATTTCCTCAGTTGGAGATTTACTCCTGACAAAAACTACGCAAATCATATCCATCATATTAGCGGTTCTGATAACCTGCGGATTGATAAGCCCCGTAATAAGAACAGCCTGGTCCTTAACATATGCCAAAACATCGCTCATCATGTCGCTGCAGCAGGCAGAATTAACATCACACTCGAGATATTCTTCTCCGCATATAAGCACAGCTTCAAGCAGAGCCTTAATTTTGCTGATTTTCATAAGCTTCTCCAAATTAACGGCTTAGCAATAGCTAAGAGTCGAATTAAAATTACTGATATTTCGCAATAATTCCGGGGATGTCGTCTACAGTAAGACGGCCGTAAACTTCATCGTTTACAGTAAGTACCGGTGCAAGTCCGCAAGCACCGATGCAGCGAGTAGCATCAAGAGAATACTTTCCGTCAGCCGAGGTTTCGTCTGCTTGTATACCGATAATTTCACTGATTTTGTCAATGAGATCGCCGGAGCCTTTAACATAGCAAGCTGTTCCAAGGCAAACCGCAATGGTCACATCTCCCTTAGGGTTCAAAGAGAACTGTGAGTAGAATGACGCAACGCCGTAAATTTCTTCCATGGAAATGCCCGTCTTCTTTGCGATATGGGAGATTACTTCAGCAGGAAGGTAACCATAGATTTCCTGCGCCCCCTGAAGAATCGGCATAAGCGCGCCCTGTACGCCCTTGCTTTCGGAAATCAAAGCGTCAAGCTTCGCTTCCTGCTCGGGAGTACCCTTGAATGCAACTGTGGTGAGTTTCTTTTTCATTTGCAGTCCTATCCTCCTTATAAGGAATAAAATTTATTCAGCTATATTGGGCACGCCTTTGAGTTTGTTAATTAGATAACAAAGTTTTTCCGCAATACCCCTTTATGCTTACTATATTATTATACTACATATTTCAACAAAAATCTATAGTTTTTGAGAAGTTTTTTTAAAAATTTTAAATTATTTTTATCTACATACATTTTATTGTTGCTTTGCCAATTTATTACTCGTAAAAACAGCAAGTGAACATTTCGTCTGCATTTTCAAGTCCAAGCATAAAATGTATAGGAAATGGGCTGCAGGATAGTCCTATGCAGCCCATATAATTATGCTTCGTCTTTCGCGTAATATTGATTGCCGTAAAGAGTAATATACTCTTTGCGTGCCTCAAGGTCATCGCCAAGAAGCGTTTCAAAAATTCTCGCCGTTTCTTCGGCATCCGCCTCGTTCACCTTGATAAGGCGGCGTGTTTCCGGATTCATTGTGGTCTGCCACATCATGTCAGGCTCGTTTTCACCAAGTCCCTTGGAACGCTGAAGTGTGTACTTCTGCCCCGCCAGTGAAGCCACGATTTCCTGCTTTTCCTGCTCGTTATAAGCAAACTGAATCTTGTCCTTGCAGGTAATCTCAAAAAGAGGCGACTCCGCAATGTATACCTTGCCCTTTTTGATAAGGGTAGGCAAAAGCCTATAAAACATAGTAAGAATCAATGTGCGAATCTGATATCCGTCCTCATCCGCATCGGTGCAGATGATAATTTTAGACCAGCGCATAGCATCGTAATCAAAAGCCGCAATGTCGCTCTTTGCTTTTGTCTTTATTTCAACGCCGCAGCCAATAACCTTAAGCAGATTTACTATAACCTCGCTCTTGAATATCTTTTCGTATCCGCTTTTTAAGCAGTTGAGAGTCTTTCCGCGTACGGCAATAATTGCCTGAAATTCCGCCGCACGTCCCAGCTTACACGAGGTCAATGCGGAATCTCCCTCAACAATGTACAGCTCACGGATTTCGGGGTCACGGCTTCTGCAGCCAACAAACTTGTCTATTCGGTTGGCAATATCAATCTTACCCGTCAGCTGCTTTTTGATATCAAGACGGGTTATTTCCGCCTTTTCTCTTGACCGCTTGTTAATGAGAATCTGATTTGCCATGCGTTCCGCTTCCATGGGGTTTTCAGCGAAATAAACTTCAAGCTGCCTCTTTAAAAAATCGGTCATGGCTTCGGCAATAAAGCTGTTGGTTATTGCTTTTTTGGTCTGATTCGCGTAGGACGTCTGAGTAGAAAAGCTGTTTGAAACCAAGACGAGGCAATCTTCTATATCCGAAAAACTTATCTTGGCTTCATTTTTATTGTACTTTCCCTGAGCTTTCAAATATTTGTCCACGGCAAAAACGAAAGCCGTTTTCACAGCCTTATCCGGTGATCCTCCATGCTCAAGAAAGCTAGAATTGTGATAATATTCAATAACATTAACTGTGTTGGAAATACAGAAAGAAAAGTCCGCTTTGAGCTTGTAATCATCCTTGTCATCCCTATCCCGTCCCATAGTTTCCATGTGCCAAAGAACGGGTGCAGTCAACGGCTCATTAGTGCAAAGCTCACGAACGTAGTCAATGATACCGTTTTCGTAGTAATATTCACTCTCGTCAAACTCCCCCTCCGCAGTTTCAAAGGAAAGCGTAAAACGAATTTTCGGGTTTACGATAGATTGCTTTTTCAGGGTTTCTTCAAAAAACTCCTTAGGAATGTTTATATCGGTGAAAACCTCAAGGTCGGGAAGCCAATGAATAACCGTGCCCGTCCGCCTATTCTTTTTGTCAAGAGGCTCTACTGCAAGCTCGGTAGTTGCAAAGCCCTTTTCAAAGCTGATTTTACTCACCGTTTCACCGTTATATGACGCAACGTGCATGAAAGACGATGAATACTGTGTGGCACAAGCACCAAGTCCGTTTAAGCCGAGGGAAAACTCGTAAGACGAGCCATCTGAGTTATTGTCATATTTTCCGCCTGCATACATCTCACAGTAAACAAGCTCCCAGTTATATTTCCCCTCCGCCTCATTCCATCCGAGAGGTACACCGCGTCCACGGTCATCCACCACAATAGAATGGTCAGCGAAAACTTTAACACGGATTTCATTTCCGTAACCTTCTTTTGCTTCGTCAACGGAATTTGAAAGGATTTCAAAAAATGAGTGCTCGCATCCTTCAAGCCCATCAGAACCGAAAATGACCGCCGGACGCTTTCTTACGCGGTCGGGGCCTTTCAGCATCACTATACTTCGGTCATCGTAGGTCGCTTCGTTCTTTTTAGTAGCCATTGTAATTCCTCTGTTTGTTTAATTTACTTTTTCTTTAGGTAAAAAGCCTTCAAATATGGCAAATTCTCCGTTTTGTTTCGCCGCCGCATATTCGGCTTTCGTTTTTAGAGTCCATGAAAACTTTTTTGCGTTGTAAAGCTTTGTGGTAATCTTCACCGCCAGAGATTTTCTGTAATCGTGCTTGTAGGCGATAAAATCGGGACGGGCAATTATGTTGGCAGACATTGAGCTCAGTATCATACTAATAGGGGAAAGGCTCTTTTTTTCGCGGCAAAGATTGGTATAGAGCAGCCCGCAAAAGCAGTCGGGTAAAAGCTTTTTCATCTTGCCGATAAGGCAGGGGTTGAAGGATTCAAGACAGTAGGCACCCTTGTACCTTTCAAGAAGTTTAGCCAACGGCTTGCAAAGCGATGTATCAAGGCTCTCCCCCTTAAGTTCAATTAAAAGAGGAACCTTTCCATCAACAACATGAAGCACATCCCGCAGGCGCGGAATCTTTTCGTTTGTACCAATGAGCTTAATCTTGTCAAGCTCTGCGGCCGTAAGCTCAGACAACCGTTTTGCGACCCCCGTCATGCGCTTCAAAAGGTAATCGTGAAAAACGAAAATTTCACCGTCCTTAGAAAGCTGCACATCAAGCTCGATGCCAAATCCCTGCTTCACGGCATGAACAAATGCCGACAGAGAATTTTCCGGACAATTTTCGTTATGAAGTCCTCTGTGAGCATAATCGCACAGCAGTCGGGAATCCACATTTTTTTGAGGTCCCACTCTCACAAAAACCAAAAAGTATATTGCCGCAAAAGCTATTAAAATTGCAAGTATCACAAAAATTATAAACATAAGTTTAGCATCCGATTTTTTCAATATACATAATTTAAACTTAATTATACCACAGATTTTGGATTTTAGCAATAGACTTCCCGATTTTTTAGGCAATATGCCTATCTTGTATGGGTGGAATTTGGTTAAGACGGCAAAAATTAACCCTCTTTTTTCATTTGGCTGTTTACATTATTCGCCGTATGTGCTATAATGTAATATATTGAAATTTTGCAAAAAAGGTGTAATTTGCCATGAGGACACTTGATGAATTTAAAAAATACATAAAAAACAAACGAGCAACAGTTGTTGGAATCGGAATTTCCAACACACCGCTTATTGATTTTCTTCTTTCCTGCGGGGCTGCGGTAACAGCACGGGATATTAAATCCGCCGACAAGCTGGGCGACCTCGCGAAAGAGCTTGAGGGAAAAGGCGTAGCCTTGTATCTCGGAGATAGTTATCTAAGCGGTATAAACGAGGATATTATCTTCAAAGCTCCCGGAATCCGCGGTGATTTGTCGGAGCTTGTTGATGCTGTAGGACGCGGTGCAATACTCACCTCAGAGATGGAGCTGTTCTTTGAAATTTGTCCTTGTAAAATCTTTGGAGTCACCGGCAGTGACGGAAAAACAACAACCACAACCCTTACCTATAAAATGCTTGAATATGAAGCAAAATCCGCCAATTCAAAAAATCGGGTTTGGGTAGGAGGCAACATCGGGAAGCCGCTGCTTCCGGATATTGAAAAAATTTCCGAAAATGATGTTGTGGTTGTTGAATTATCAAGCTTCCAACTGCAAAATATGAAAAAATCCCCTGCCCTCTCTGCCGTAACAAATGTAACGCCGAATCATCTGAATTGGCATATTGATATGGACGAATACGTTCTCGCTAAAGAAAACATTTTAAAGGGTGCTGACTGCAAACGGGCTGTACTTAATTTCTGCAATGAAACCACTCGCGGCATGGCAAGCCGCACTTCGGCTCATGTGATATATTTTTCCGGAAATGAAATCCCAACGGAAGGATTTGAGGCTGTATATGAGCAAAACGGAGTAATCGTGCACCGTACAACCGATGGCAAGATAACGGAGCTTTTGAAGACCTCGGATATTAAGATTCCCGGCCGCCATAATGTAGAGAACTACATGACCGCTATCGCTTTGACTCTCGGTTATGTAAGCCCCAATACCATCAATGAAATTGCAAAAAGCTTCGGA
>JAZNUF010000049.1:0-5820 GCA_045592185.1 Candidatus Flemingiibacterium sp. | reverse complement strand
GGCGAAATGATAACGGCCCTTGCTACCGCCGATACTGCCGCGAAGCTTGCCAACAGCTAATATTAATTCAACATTAAAGGTATCAAATGAAAACCATTATATCAAGACTGACCGCTGATAGCGTTGAAAACAACAGAATATTTGAGCTTGGCGGTGAAATCATCCGCGCAGGCGGACTCGTGGCGTTCCCCACGGAAACGGTTTACGGTCTTGGAGCAAATGCTCTTGATGCCAATGCCGCGGCAAAAATTTATCTTGCCAAGGGGCGACCTTCCGATAATCCGCTGATTGTTCACCTTTCGCGAGTTGAGGATGCGGAAAAATATTGCTTTGTGCCGGAGCTTTATTATAAGCTCGCCGAAGCATTTATGCCCGGACCGATTACGGTGATTATGGATAAACGCGAGATAATTCCTGAGGGCGTTACCGGTGGGCTTGATACTGTGGCGATACGAGTGCCCGGCAGTACTTATGGCAGGGCGCTTATTTCTGCGGCAGGAGTTCCTATTGCGGCACCGAGTGCCAATCTTTCGGGCAAACCTAGTCCTACCACGGCTTCCCATGTAATTGAAGATATGGACGGACGGGTGGATATGATAATTGACGGCGGTGACTGTGATATAGGTCTCGAATCAACCATCGTTAAGCTTTCGGGGAATGAGATGATACTTCTGCGACCGGGCGGAATTTCACTTGAAATGCTTTCCGCCATCGGTGATGTTACCGTTGACAAGGCGGTTATGGGGAGCCTTGGGGAAGGAGAACGACCCCTGGCACCGGGTATGAAGTACCGCCATTATGCGCCCGACACGAAAATAGTGCTTCTTGACGGTAGCGACCTTGAAATTTACGAATACATTAAAAAGCAATCGCAAAGAGTTAAGGTTGGGGTAATGCTTTTTGAAGATGAAATTCCAAAATATGAAAGCTTGCCAATAACTTTTCTTTCCCTTGGAAATCATAGCTCCTCTTCGGAAGCCCGCAGTCTTTTCGCAAGGCTTCGTGAAACGGATAAATTCGGATGTGATGTTTTTTATATAAAAGTTCCCGACAAATCGGGAATCGGACTTGCACTTTATAACCGTATGCTCAAAGCGGCAGGACACGAAATAATTAAGTTGAGGTAATAATGATGGCTAAGAAATCAAAAGAACTTTCAAGAAAGATAAGCGGTATAACCGCGGAGATTACCGACCAAGCAATTACCGATACCATACGAACCAATTTTATGCCTTACGCGATGTATGTAATCCGCGACCGCGCAATTCCCGAAATTGACGGCTTCAAGCCATCTCACAGAAAACTCCTTTATACTATGTATAAAATGGGACTGCTTACGGGAAATCGCACAAAAAGCGCCAATGTAGTCGGTCAGACCATGAAGCTTAATCCTCACGGAGATGCGGCGATTTACGAAACCATGGTCAGACTTACAAGAGGAAATGAGGCGTTGCTGCATCCCTTTGTTGACTCTAAGGGAAGCTTCGGAAAGCAGTATAGCCGCGATATGGCATACGCCGCTTCCCGTTACACGGAGGTCAAGCTTGACCCATTCTGTGCTGAGCTTTTCCGCGGAATTGACAAAAATGCTGTTGATATGGTGGACAACTATGATGCCACTATGAAAGAGCCGTCACTCCTGCCTACAACATTTCCCAATGTGCTTATTTCACCCAATCTCGGTATTGCTGTAGGTATGACAAGTAATATCTGTTCCTTTAATTTAGCAGAAATTTGCGATGGCACAATACAACTTCTTCGCCGCCCCGACACATCCGTTGAAAAAATGCTTGATATAATCAAAGCTCCCGATTTTCCGGGCGGTGGTTTCCTAATCTATGATAGGGATAAAATGCGTGAAATCATGCTGACGGGCAGGGGAGGACTTACTCTTCGTTCACGCTATGTTTACGATAAAAAAGATAATTGCATCGACATTGTACAGATTCCTTATTCCACATCTATTGAGCTTATAATGAATCGAATCGGCGACTTGGTTAAAGAGGGAAAACTTAAGGAGATTACCGATTTCCGCGATGAAATTGACCTTTCTGGATTCAAACTCACTCTTGACCTTCGCCGCGGAATTGACCCTGATAAGCTTATGACAAAGCTTTTCAAGCTTACACCGCTTCAGGATAATTTCAACTGTAATTTCAATGTGCTTATAGACGGAACTCCGCGTCAGATGGGGGTTATAGAAATTCTCAACGAGTGGATACGCTTCCGAATGGAGTGCGTACGCCGTGAGTTGACCTTTGAGCTTGGCAAGAAGCGTGATAAACTTCATCTGCTTATAGGCCTTGGGAAAATACTCCTTGATATAGACAAAGCTATAAAAATCGTCCGTGAAACCGAGCTTGAGGCGGACGTTGTTCCTAACCTTATGGAAGGCTTCGGAATTGATGAAATTCAGGCGGAATATATCGCTGAAATAAGGCTTCGCAACTTGAATCGGGAGTATATTGTAAATAGAATCAAGGAAATCGAAACCTTGCAAAACGATATCGCTGAGCTTGAAGCTAAAATTGGTGATGATGTTAAGGTAAGAGAGCATATCGCCGCTGAGCTTCGCGACATCAAAAAGAAATATGCAAAGCCGAGGCTTACTCAGCTTATATTTCCCGATGAAATTCAGGTTTACGAGCCGGAAAGTGAAGTTGAGAATTATAATGTCAGGGTATATCTCACGAGGGATGGTTATTTCAAGAAAATTACCCCTCAATCTTTGCGCGGAAGCGATGAACAGAAGCTCAAAGAGGGAGATAGCATAATCTATGAGCAGGATACACAAAATGCCGCGGAAATTATCTTTTTCTCCGACAAGGCTCAGTGCTATAAAGCAAGAGTTTCGGATTTTGATTCTGTCAAAGCCTCATCCCTTGGTGATTATATCCCTGCAAAACTTAATTTTGATGAGGGAGAACGAGTATCCGCCGCGGTGGTGCTTACAGAGTATTCCGATAAAGGATACATGGTATTCGCTTTTGAAAACGGAAAAGGCGTACGTGTACCAATCTCGGCATATCAGACAAAAACAAACCGCCGAAAGCTGACTGCTGCATACTCCGATGCTTCACCTCTTGCAGGTGCGGTATATGTCGACTCGCCCTGTGATATTATGCTCATATCAGACAACCACAAGGCTATGTATATAAACAGCGAACTAATACCCATTAAAACTACAAGGAGCTCCGTTGGCGTACAGCTTATGACGCTAAAAAAGAATCAAAAGCTCGTGTCTTTAATGATAGGTTTTGCTGACAAAATTGCAAATGCCTCAAAATTCCGAAAAATAAAAATACCCGCAACTCCTACACTTCTTGAAGAATACGATATCGACAAAAAGCAAATCAGCTTTACTGATAATTGATTTTATTGTGTGGACTGCCTTTGTGAAAATCACAGGATACTAAAAATATATAATGAACAGTAAAATTGCCGAAAGAAATACTCTATTTTCGGGGGCGGATTTGAAAAAGCTTATCCGCCCTCTTATTGTCGAACAATTTCTTGCTGTCTCCGTTGGGATGATTGACACTGTGATGCTGTCTTCTTGTGGAAATGACGCCGTTTCGGGCGTTTCCGTTGTGGATATGATAAATGTGCTGTTAATTAATATATTTGCGGCACTTGCAACGGGAGGCGCTATCATATGTGCAAACGAGGTGGGGCTTGCCAAGGCAAAAAGCCGCTTGCCCGATTACTCTAAGGCAAGAAATGCAGCAAAACACCTTCTCGTTATACTTTTCGTCTTTTCAACTGTCATAGCGGTTGCGGCATACATTTTGAGAGGTCAGATTCTGGCATTTGGCTTTGGAAAGCTCAGCGTTGAAACGATGGAATATGCGAAGCTGTATTTTGCTATATCCGCCCTCTCGTATCCATTTATTGCGCTGTATAACGGCTTTGCCGCTATTTTTCGTACCATGGGAAAGTCACGTGTAACCATGATTACTTCGGCGCTTGTGAACGTGCTGAATATAATCGGTAACGGACTGTTGATTTTTGTCTTTGACCTTGATGTTTTGGGGGCAGCCATTGCCACTGCTTTCTCGCGAATGGCGGGGATGCTTGTACTTATGGTAAATATCATGAATAAAAATCATGATATTTACATAAGCTTTCATGAAAAATTTAAACTGCGAGCTGACACTATAAAGCAGATTCTCGAAATCGGGATTCCAAGCGGCTTTGAAAACGGTATCTTCAGATTTGGTCGAATACTTGTCATTTCAATGATTTCAATATATGGAGAAACGCAAGTCGCCGCCAATTCGGTTGCTAGTAATCTTGATTCTCTCGGCTGTATTCCCGGACAGGCTATCGGTCTTGCTATGGTAACAGTTGTCGGACAATGTATTGGTGCAGGAGAAATAGAGGCTGCAAACTGTTATCGGAAATTGTTAATGAAAAAATCATTTATTTACATGGCGGCAATAAATGCCGTGATTATACTTACTTTGCCAATCTCTCTCAGCCTATATCAGCTCTCTGATGATGCAATCAGGATTGCAACGGTACTCATTTTAATTCACACAAGCTTTGCCGGAGCAGGCTTGTGGAGTTTGGCTTTTGTTGCACCCAGTGTCCTGCGCGCTGCCCATGACGTGAGATTCACAATGGTTGTTTCCGTATCATCAATGATCGGATTCCGCGTGATTCTCTCTTATGTGATAGGTGTTCTGCTGGGGGTTGGAATTTTGGGCGTTTGGATTGCCACTATAGGAGATTGGATTTTCCGTACCGTTATGTTTACTTGGCGTATTCGCAGTGGAAAATGGCTTTCTCATGTACCCGGCAAAGCTTAGTTTGATATCCCGGTCAAATTTTTTGGGAAAGGATGCTTCTGCAAAAGGGAGCGAGGGGCATTAAAATGTCGGATATTTTTGAATATATAAAATGGCGCGGTGACCTTTCCGTTAAAATCGTCCCGCTATGTGACGTTGACAGACTCATACTTGCAGAGCTTGCATACCTTGATTTTGGTATAAAAAAACCTATAGGGGTGGCTGATTTATGCCGTGATATGCTAAAGAGAATTTCGGTTGTCCGTAACAGCGGCGCCAAATGGGAAAAGCTTCTTCATCAGAAAGAGGATGAGAAGCTTTTGAAGGCTCTTGTTAATTGCCCGCGCTTTGCTGAAATTAAAATTGGATATTGTGAGGGACGCACGGATAGGGAAAGTGAGGAACAGTTTGCTGCTATGACAGCATTTTTACCTGACTCAACTGCTGTTGTGGTGTTCCGCGGAACCGATTGGTCGCTTGTTGGATGGAAAGAGGATTTTTCCATGACTTGGCTAGATGAATTGCCGTCACAAAAAAGTGCGGTCGTTTATCTTGAAAAAATAGCAGCTCTGTCAAGGGGCGACATTGAGCTTGCGGGACATTCAAAGGGCGGAAATCTGGCGGTATATGCAGGAGCATTTTCTTCCGATGAAACTATATCCCGTATTACGCGAATAACTAATCTTGACGGACCCGGCTTCAATGAAAGAGTGAGCGAATCACCAAGATATCTGTCGATTATAGACCGTGTAATTACCTATATGCCGCGGTCCTCAATAGTAGGTGAGCTTTTTTCAAGCAAGGGTAATTTCCGCATAATAAAAAGCCGAGGCAGCGGCCCCATGCAGCATATTCCGTATAACTGGGAAATTGAAGGCGGAGAATTCTTGAAATCTACTCGAAATTTGACAGGGAAGCGTGTGGATACTGCGTTAAACAAATGGATAAGCTCTATGGATAATGAGGAACGCAAACATTTTATAGACACTGTATGGTCCATCATTGATAAATCCGATATAGTGGAATTAGG
>JAZNUF010000048.1:0-6023 GCA_045592185.1 Candidatus Flemingiibacterium sp. | reverse complement strand
TTTATTATAACACATAATTATGTTTTTTTCTACTTATATCCGTGAATTTTTACGAATGGTTAATATTTGAAAGCGGCAAAACGCTCCATATCTTCAATTACCCATCCCATGCAAGCGGCGTTACAGCACAAAGGGGCAAAGAACGTCATAATCAGTGACGCCCTTCGCCCCATAAATTGCTTATTTTTTCGCGTACAGCTCCGCTATTTTAATAATCTGCATTAAACAAATATCCATCTCCTCGGCGCAAATGAATTCCATTCTTCCGTGAATATTATGCGCCCCCGTCCCCAGATTCGGACAAGGAAGTCCCATAAACGAAAGCCGGCTTCCGTCAGTTCCTCCGCGCACGGGACCGATTATCGGCTCGCCGCCGAGGGCGCGAATGACAGTACAAGCGTTTTCCACAAGATGAAATTCAGGCATAATCATCTCTTTCATGTTGCGATAGCTTTCTTTTATCGATAAAGTAACCGTACCTTGGCCGTAACGGCTGTTTAAATAATCAGCACACCGCCGAGCATAATCGCAGCGATAGTCAAGCTTAGCCCTGTCATGGTCACGAATGATGAAATCAAGCTCCGCAAGCTCAATTTCGCCCTTCATAGCAGTAAGATGATAGAAACCCTCATAGCCCTCCGTATGCTCGGGACGCTCCATCTTGGGGAGCATATCCATAAACTCGTGAGCCACTACCGAGGCGTTAATCATCTTATTTTTCGCCCCTCCGGGATGAATACTTTTTCCTTTGATTTTAACTACCATGGAAGAAGCGTTAAAGGTTTCGTATTCCACCTCCCCAAATCCGCCCCCATCCATAGTATACGCCCATTTTGCCCCAAAGCGTTGTACATCAAAAAGGTCTGCGCCTCGGCCAATTTCCTCATCGGGAGTGAAGGCTATGCGAATTTTTCCATGCTTTATGCTGTCGTCAGAAAGTAAAATCTCACAAGCGGTAACAATTTCCGCGATTCCCGCCTTGTCATCAGCGCCAAGTAACGTGGTGCCATCGGTGACGACCAAGGTCTTTCCGGCGTAGTCTTCGATAAAGGGAAAATCCGCCACGGGCATATATATTCCTTGTTCTTCGTTCAAAAGAATATCTCCGCCGCCATATTTGAAAGCCCGCGCTTTTATATTCTTATCCTCCACCTCAGGAGAAACATCCATGTGTGCAATAAAGCCTATAACGGGTGAATCCTCACAGCCCTCACTTGCAGGCACGCTGGCAAAAAGGTATCCGTTTTCATCAAGCTCGATTTCAGAGAGTCCCAGCGTCCTAAGCTCATTTTCAAGATAACGGGCAAATTCAAGCTGCCCTTGAGTTGAAGGGCAGGTCTGACTGTCCTCATCAGAAGCCGTTGCAAAGGTAGAATATTTTATAAGTCTTTCGTATGCCTTCATTTTCATAGACCTTTCTTAAACAACTCGATTAAGCCCCTCACCGGTTTTTATATAGTTGTCAAGGGACGCCTCAATAACAGAGAGCAATCGTCCCCGTGAGGCTTTGCTCGCCCACGCAATATGGGGAGTAATTATGCAGTTTTTGGCTGTAAGCAAAGGATTGTCGGGTAATGCCGGCTCGTTTGCCAAAACATCCAACGCCGCACCTCCCAGCCGTCCTGAGTTTAATGCCTCCGCCACGTCAGCTTCGTTTAAAACAGCTCCGCGGGCAGTATTAATAAGTCTTGCTCCATATTTCATTTTGGATATAAAATTCTTGTCAACCATTCCTCTGGTGGAATCATTGAGAGGGCAATGTAAGGACACCACGTCACTTTCCCGAAGCACCGCCTCAAGAGGCCGATAAGTCACGTCCTCCGTATCCGCATGGCTCCTTGCAGCAGAGGCGATAACGCGCATACCCATGGCAGACGCCACTTTGGCTACCTTTTTTCCGATATTGCCGCAGCCCACAAGCCCCAGGGTAAGCCCGGAAAGCTCCGTAAAGGGCACCTTTTGATACTCATATCCGGGAATACCGGTCCACATAGAATCCTTTACAATTCCTCTCATTCCGTCAAGGTCTGCAAAAAGCGTAAAGAGAAAATGTACGGTGAGCTGAGCCACAGAATCTGTAGAATAAGCGGGAATGTTTACAACCTTTACCCCTCTCTCCCGGCAGGCATCAATGTCTATCATATCAAAGCCCGTACCGAGAGCCGAAACGTATTTGACAGTGGGGCAAGCATCGAGAAGCTCCGCAGTAATTTTCACGCGGTTTGTATAAACCACCTCTGCGCCCTTGCATTTCTCCGCCGCTTCATCATTTGAAGCCTTGGCGAATATCTCGGCCTCTCCGTACTTATTAAAAAAATCCCAACTGAGGTCACCGGGATTCACCGCAAACCCATCAAGAACTACAATTTTCATAAATTTTACGTATCTCCTTAAGAATACACAATTTTCACTACGATAATTATACCATCAAATCACCTCAAAGTCAACACATAAAATTACACCGCTCAAAGTCTGTCCTCACCGTGTATATCCCACGCACCAACCGGCCGAAAAAAGAATATACTAAGGCGAGGTGATAACAATTTTTTCCCTATCAAATTTACAGCCGGGTGAAACGGCTTTTATATATAATGTCCGCCCCTCACCGCTTAGTGACAGACTATACGATATGGGGCTGTTTGGCGGGACTGCGGTGGAATGTATCGCTGCCGCCCCCCTAAAGGGGCCAAAGGCCTACCTCGTCCGCGGGGCGGTCATAGCTCTTAGGCGCACAGACGCAGAAAGCGTATTTGTTGAAAAGGATTTTCGCACATCAAAAAATACCTGTTCAGGAGGAAAATCAAAATGGGTTTAACTCACTGCTCCCAATGGCGCGGCGCTTCATCTGACGATAAAATAAAAGACCGCCTTACCTATACCGCCGCTTTGGCAGGCAACCCGAATGTTGGAAAAAGCAGCATTTTTAATCGGCTCACCGGTATGCATCAGCATACGGGAAATTGGACAGGTAAAACCGTGGCAAAAGCAATCGGCAACTGCGTTTCTGAAGACATAACCTTCATAGACCTGCCGGGAACTTATTCCCTCCGTGCCCGTTCACCTGAGGAAGAGGTTGCCGGCGACTTCATAAGCTCTGACGAAGCAGACGTAACAGTGGTAGTATGTGACGCATTATGTCTTGAACGGGGGCTTTCTTTAGCTCTTCAAATAACGGAGCTTACATCAAAGGTCATAATCTGCATAAATCTGGTTGACGAGGCAGAAAAAAGGGGGCTTTTCATTGACACGGAAAAGCTATCGAAGCTTCTCGGCATACCCGTTGCGGCGGTAAGCGCAAAGCGTGGCGTAGGATTTGAAGATTTGTGTAAGAAAATCCGCGAATCTGCCAAGTCAAAATCCGAAAATTTCGCCTCGCCCCTTATCTACCCACCTCACATTGAAGATGAACTGAAAAAGCTTTCAGAAATGGGATACAGCCGTTCTCATATCGTTAAGGAATGGCTTTCTTCTGCTAAAGCCCCGCCCCTCGCCGAAGCCATGGAGCGTATGACTTCGGAAAGCCACAAAAATATTAGAGAAGAGCTTATGAAGCGTCCCCTGATTTTGGCCGAGGGATTCGCCTGCGAGGTAACAAACGGGAAGCCCATATGCGGCTATTCAAACCGTGACAGAAAAATCGACAAGGTTATTACAAATCCCCTTTTCGGTGTACCCATAATGCTTCTCATGTTGGCAGGAATTTTTTATCTTACCATCGTTGGTTCAAACTATCCCTCGTCCCTGCTTCAAGCCTTGTTTGACCGATTGGAAGCCTTTATTTACAGCGGGCTTTCGTGGCTTTATCCTCCTCTGCAAGAGGTTTTGGTATGCGGTATAATCAGAACTCTATTTCGCGTAGTGGCGGTCATGCTTCCTCCCATGGCAATATTTTTCCCTCTGTTTACGCTAATGGAGGATTTCGGTCTGCTTGGGCGAATCGCCTTCAACCTTGACGGCGCCTTTTGCCGTGCTTCAGCTTGCGGAAAACAAGCACTGACCATGTGCACAACACAATTTAGGGTGCATTTTGGATATCGTCCATATATCCTATAAAACGATAACATATCCTCACACCCTGCTTTTTGCATTTTTGACCATTTTCATTCTTTTCGTAATATCCCTGCTCAACCTCAATGCGTTCAACAAGCTTTATCAGAAGCTGTCTTGTGAGTGTCTCACATTTTGACATTTCATCCAGAAGCCCATAGAATTTTTCGTATGCAGCTGCATTTTCGCAAGTATTATTGTCATCATGGTTTCTTGTTTCAAGTATTCGGTTCAGATTGTTTAACTCAGACTCGTATTGCTTTGTTGTTACTTCAAATACCGTATCTGATATCGTTCCCTTAAGTCTTTCTTCAAAGAGATTTTTGAGTAACTGTCCGATCTCATATTCTCTTTTCTGAGCTTTCAGAATATTGTAAAGCTCTGATTTCTTTGATTCCAACTGCACACTGTTTCGCGCTGAAAGCTCTGCGGCAATATGACTTTTTTCTTCCGGCATAAGCGTTAACCAATATCGGATGTCATTTTGCACCGCGTTGTACAGTAGATCATAATCAATAAAATGATTGGTACATTCTTTTGCTCCGCGTGATTTATATGTACCGCAGCATAGATTATAGATTCCCCCTTTTTTTCTCGTGGGAGCAGTTGTCATGGTATGATGACAATCCGCACACACGGCAATTCCCGAGAAAATGTTGTGAAATCCGTTTGTTGGCGGTACTCTTCTTGCTGTCACGCGCCTGCGTACATTATCAAATGTTTCTTTTGATACAAGCGGCTCGTGTGTGTTTTCAACAACTATCCAATCCTGATGTTTCTTGCGGATGGTTTTATTGCTTTTGAACGAAATCTTCTCTGTCTTTCCCTGCAGAGTATGCCCAAGATAGACTTGATTCGATAACATTTTACACACCCTTGAAGAATCCCAAATCTTGCGCTTAGTTAGCGTATTGATATCGATATAAGGATGCGTATAGCACCGATACATCGCAGGGGTCAATATTTTTTCGGCATTGAACCTGTCTGCAATTTGTTTCGGAGATATTCCCTCCTCAGCCATTCGGAACATTCTTTGTACTATGGGCGAAGTGTTTGGGTCCTTTATAAGTTGATTTTTATTGTTCGGAGACTTTTGATATCCATATGGTGCAAAGCTCGCTATATATTCGCCCTTTTTCATCTTGCTTTGAAATGAACTTCTGATCTTACAGCTGATATCTCTGGCGTACATTTCGTGAATGGTCATAAGAAATGACGTACTCATTGCAATACCGTTTGTCAGATGATGGGAATCGTATCCGTCAATGACCGATATATATCTAACCCCATGTGTGGGAAAGAATTCATCAAGCAGGTCTGATGTTCTTGCGCTGTTTCGCCCCAGTCTTGATAGGTCTTTGGTCATTACGCAATCTATCTTTTTTTGTTCGATATCTCTAACTAATCGCTGAAATTCCGGACGGTTATAATTAGTACCGCTGTATCCATCGTCCACATATTCGTCAACAATTCTGAAATTATTCGCTCTTGCAAAATCCTGTAAGATACTGCGCTGTGTAGCAATACTCACACTTTCACTTTTATCGTCATCATCTTTTGAAAGTCTTAAATAAATCGCGGTTTTATAAAGTAAGTTTTTCCTGTCTGTTTCCATTTCACACCTCTTCCTTGGAATCAGTAACAGAAATGTCCATATCATGACAACATACATTTTCACCGCAGCCAAATGAATCATTACTTTTTAAACTTATTTCATACACATAGTCCTTTATTATATCTTTAAGTTGTTTTTCATTCCCGAATTTTCGCTCAATAATGAGTAATTGCTTTCGATTTGTGCAAATAGTATTATTTCCCACATAATCCCTCCTGCTTTGATTTATATGAACAGGCAGTAAAATTATGAGGGAGATAATCTGTGTCATCACATTATACAATCATGACCACCGGCTGCTAAGCCGGTCGTATACGGGCGTTGTTATACTCGCCTGACGTTTAGTTACTCCTACTACTCT
>JAZNUF010000047.1:0-2657 GCA_045592185.1 Candidatus Flemingiibacterium sp. | reverse complement strand
CAGTGTGTATATTTTACCACATATAGGAAATAAAGTCAATACTTTATTCAGAAAATATTACACAAATTTCATGTCGGGAAATTGTATATATTGCCGAATGAAAGAAAAAAGGAGAAAAAATGTTATCTGTGGCATTTTCTGTAATTTGTATAATATCGGTAATTTGGTCGATTTTTGCCGGAAATACCGAAGCGGCGGCATCGGCAATTCTATCGGGCGCAGGGAAATCAGTTGAATTAACCTTATCTTTAATCGGAATTATGAGTTTGTGGAACGGAGTTATGGCAGTACTCAGGGAGTCCGGAGCAATCGAGAAATTGACGAGGGTATTGTATCCGATTATGCGCATTATATTTAAAAAGCCCACCGGAGAGGCAGTTGCCTGCCTTTCCGCAAATTTGCTCGGAATCGGCAATGCGGCAACCCCTCTCGGTATATCGGCTCTTAAGAAATATCAATCAGGCAATGATAAAATGTCCGATGATTCTATCATGCTTACGGTTCTGTCCTGCGGCGCGGTATCGGTAGTTCCAACAACGATTTTTGCCCTTCGCAGAGCTGCCGGGGGGAACATTTTGTTTGAAATTTTGCCTGCTGTTTGGATTGTCGGAATGATTGGCATTTTGTCCTCTATTATTTTCACGAAGCTGTTCGGTGTGGTTTGGCGAAGAATGGGGAAGTAGTTTATGCTGGAAAGAATTACGACCGCTATTGTTCCGGTGATTATCGGAATCGTGGCTTTTATTATATTGCTATCAAAAAAGCCTATGTATAATGCTTTTATCGAGGGTATCAAGGAGGGAAGCCGCACGGCACTCGGATTGTTTCCCACCCTTTGTGCACTTATGTCTGCTATTGCGCTCTTTTCTGCAAGCGGTGCCGCTGATGGAATTGCAGGTCTTTTGTCAGGGATGGGAGTGCCGGATGGACTTTCGGGATTTCTCATTATGCGCCCGATTTCCGGAGGGGCTTCCTATGCTATGCTTTCCGATATATTTACCCGCGAGGGAACGGATAGCTTGACGGGAATTACCGCATCTGTAATTATGGCAACATCTGACACTCTTATTTATGTGCTTTCGGTATATCAGAGTGGAGCAGGCATAAAAAAATCCCGATACACATTGCCTGCCGCCCTATGTGCCATGGCTGTGACCACCGTGGCGGCAATCCTTATATGCGGGATTCTTTTCACGTAATCAGTTTGTAAAGCCTTCAAAGACCAGATAATCTCCCATTATGCGTCTTGCGTAGTCGAGCATATTCTGAGGAGTAGCATAAGAGCCGTAGAGCTTTCCGGTACCGTGGTTTTTTGCCACATCCGCAGGATAATCCTTTAAGAAATACAAGTGTGAATTATAATAGCTTGGCCCGTAGAAGAAGGCGGTAGGCGTGAACTTGGGGCTGTCAAATGTAACTTTTCCGTCACTTGTCTTTACAATATCAAAAGTAAAAAATCCTCCAACCATGTTCTGCCAATACTCCATGGCGGACAAAAGATTGCCAAGGGAATAAATACAAAGGGTGTCGCCAATTTCAGTTTCAATTATTTCAATGGGTTGCAATACATGGGGATGATGTCCTATTATAACATCTACTCCGTTTTCGGCAAGAAGCCTCGCAACGCGTTTTTGCTCAGCATTTGGCGAATTTGTGTTTTCATCCCCCCAATGAACAGAACAGATGGTGATATCGGCTATTTCTTCTGCGATAGCTGATTGACGTATAATGTCCCCATCGTTTATATAAGGCATAACAAGCTCACTTGAAACGGGAAGTGTGTGACCGTTTGTATGGTGAGCGTATGAGAGCAGGGCGATTGTAACGCCCTCTTTTTTTATTGTACGGATGTTATCGTAGTCATCACGATTGATATATCCCCCAATCATAAGGGCAGAGCTCATATAATCGGAATTGTAAAAATCAATGGTTGCGGCAAGCCCCGATGTACCCTTGTCAAGGGTATGATTGTTGGCGATATTTATAATGTCAAATCCTAAATCCACCAAATCTCTGCCAAGGTCTTGAGGAGAATTGAAATTAGGATAGCCGGAAAGGGAATACCCATCACCGCACATGAGGGTTTCCTGGTTAATAAAAGCCAAATCATAGGAAGCTATATATTCGGCTACATCCGAATACATGGGCTTGAAATTGTAAGCCCGTGTGTCGGCGGTGGCGCGGTTTCGTGCGTCAATGTATATGCAGGGATGAATAACATTGTCCCCGGCGGCAAGAAAAGATATACGGGCCGTTTCATGTGGTTCATCAATGGAAGCAATATTCTCCCCGCCGACATCGGTGTCAAAGGATATTGCGTCCGTTACGTCCTCAGAGATATCATAATCATATTTTGCATTTGGAGAAACCACTCTTGATGGCTCGGAAATTTCGCTTTCACAGGCGGTCAGAACCATTATTAAAAAGAGCATCGCTGCAATAGTTTTTTTCATTTAACTCTCCATATAGAAACATACTTGTTTTTACTGTTTATATTATTATACCACTATAAAAAATCTATGTAAAGGCAAAATCGTGAAATTTTCAAAAAAGGTTGCATTATGTCGGGAAATATGATAAAATGTATGTAGATGTTTTTAAACCGAATGATTAAATGAAAGGTGGTTGAGAGCTATTAAACACTTTTTTATTATAAA
>JAZNUF010000046.1:0-2077 GCA_045592185.1 Candidatus Flemingiibacterium sp. | reverse complement strand
GTTGGGGCGGCGCCGCCGGAGCTACAGCCATAATTGACACTGAAGAAAAGCTCGGCGTATTTTTCGTACAGCACACGCTGAATCCTCGTGAAGAGTGGTATCAGCCACGACTTCGCAATGCGGTTTACAGTTGTCTTGATTAATTACTATATTATAGCAGAAGGAGGCGCCAAGAGTGCTTCCTTCGTTTTTTGCCCTTTTTCACTTCCCTATATTATACAAAATTTGCATTTTGTATAATTGTTTATGTTTTTTTAGAGGAGGGGTTAGCCCTCCCCTATATTGTCAGCTATTCAAAATTTGTTGCTTGAGGGTTGCATAATCTCCTCTGTACAAATACATATCATTTTTCTTTTCTATTACACTTAACCCTAAATATGTCAGAATATTTCTGGATTTGTGATTTCCCTTGTTGGCGTATGCTTCCACGTGCTTTGTATTTGATGGAATTTGGTTAATGAGATGCTTGTACAGTTGCCTGAAAACTCCCTGCCCTTGGTATTCCTCGCTCAGTTGTATTTCCTCCATCATGAATTTGTCGTCCGTCACATAGTACATAAAGAATCCCACAAGCTTATCGGCGTCATTTATTAACAGAAATTTACGGGCACTTTTGGTTAATCCTTCGGAAATACAAGCTATCCATTTATCTCTTTCTTTTTCACCAAAGTCGCCCATTAATATTTTATTCATATTTTCGGCGAAGATATTATATAGCTGCAACGACAAGCTTTCAAACTTATTTTTATCGATTTCGGAAAATGAAATGTTCATAATCTGAATTATACTCCCGTGCTCTGTCAATAGTTATTCAGAAAGCTGAAAAGGACAGATTCAAAACTTAAATCTGTCCTTTTCTTGGTGCGGGTAAAAGGACTTGAACCTTCACGAAGTTGCCCCCACTAGAACCTGAATCTAGCGCGTCTGCCAATTCCGCCATACCCGCATATTAGCGACCGATTTACATCGGCCGCTTTTTATTATACCTTATTTGCTGTTATTTGTCAAGGGATTTTATGATTTTATTTCCGAATTTAATTTTACGACAAGCTTGCAAGGTCTAAGTTTTTACCGTATTCTGTATATTCCACCCTTAGGCTGTCTATAAGCGCATAATATTCCTCCCAAAATATGCTTTGGGAACACAACTCAAGTATCTCGTCCTTTTTTAAATTCATATAATCCGCATCCTTTTCGCAGCGCATTATTATATGAAAACCGTAAGGACTTTCCACCACTCGACTGTACTCGCCCACAGCAAGACCCATGGCAGTTTCCCATATCGCTTCAAGAGCATCGTATTCGGTGGTATAATAGCCGTGCTCCGGCGAAAGCACTTCTTCGTTATAGTCACTGTGCTCTCTCATTAGTTCTTCAAAGTTTTCACCGTTCATTAGTTTTTCAAGAACATCTTCGGCTTCCTGCCTTGAATAATCCTTCATTTGTTCTGTGCTGTAAGCAATGTATATTTCCTTTATACATATAAGACCATCATCTTCAAATGCTTTTTCTATGGTTATATCATCGACAGAAATTTTACCTGTTTCTTTCATTTTTTCTATGATGTTCTCCGCCAAAGTGGATTCGCAAGACATTTCCCTAAAAAGATAGTCGGTCATGTACTGAGCTTCAAGAGCAAGGCGATAGGCTTCATCATCAGTGAAATTGTTTTTACGGTAATTGTCAACGTAATCATCTATACTTTCCCGTTGTTCCTTTGTAAGCTCTGCGCCATATTTTTCCGCCATGGTAATCAAAGCGGCGTGCTGCTTGGCGTTGTTCTCGCTGAGGGAAACAAGTGTTGTTATATCCTCATCTGTGAGAACACTTCCCTCTTCGTAAATATCCCTTTTATTATTGAGAAAATAATATCTGAATTCCTGATATTGAACCTTATTTCCATTTATATCCATGACCACTTTTTTATCTTGAGCAGTTGGTGCTATGGCTGAATTTTCACAAGAAGCCGTTAAAATAATCATCGCTGCCGCAAGAACTGAGGATATTATATACCTTATATACTTTTTCATGGCTTTTACCTCCGTTTCCTATAGCTATACATTCGCAAAAATATGTC
>JAZNUF010000045.1:0-6001 GCA_045592185.1 Candidatus Flemingiibacterium sp. | reverse complement strand
TGTAGGCAAACTTTATACGGCGGCGATGTTTCCTTGTATGGTTTCATCAACGACAGCATATTTTGCCGCAGGATTACTTGGAATTAAGCCTGAGCGATTTGCAGTGGGAGATTTTCCGAATATAGAAATCAAACTGATAGGGCTGGTGGTAGTTATCGCCATGGCGGCAGCGGTGGTCAGCTTGATATTTTGCAATATTATGCACTTCACACATCATGTTTTTGTAGATACTTTTAAGAATAAGTATGTAAGAACGATAATTGGCGGATTTATAATAATCGGTCTTACTTTATTGGTGGGGAATCAGGATTATAACGGAAGTGGTATGCACGTTATCGAGAGAATTTTTCATGGAGAAGCACCTCGCCCTGAGGCGTTTATTTTGAAAATAATTTTTACAGCTGTAACCATGGGAGCAGGGTATAAAGGCGGTGAAATTATTCCCACTCTTTTCATCGGTGCCACTCTCGGCGGAACAATCGGCGTTCTTATGAACATGAATATCCCCTTTGCCGCATCCGTTGGTATGGTTTCATTATACTGCGGTGTCACAAACTGCCCCGTGACATCTATTTTGCTTGCCCTTGAGCTTTTTGGAGGTGGCGGCGGAATATTTTATATGATAGGTGTGCTTATCAGTTATTTTTTATCAGGCAGGAGTTGTCTTTATACAGGACAGAAAATGCAGTTTTCAAAGCTTGACGATACCCCTTTGTAAGTATAATAATTGTAAATTAATTTGCGGTATATAATTAATGTATAATAATAAATATTGACAATTTCGAAAAAATAGTGTATAATATTTAAGTATTTACAATATACAGGAGGATTTTTAAATGAAATTTACCCGTATTGCCGCACTTATTATGGCGGCGGCTATGGCAACCGTATTGGTATCTTGTAAGGACACCGAAGACAAAAACAATGACACACAGCAAAACACAACATTTGTAGAGGGACTTGACGAAAACGGACATTTTGAAGGTGTTAAGGCCTCTGAGATTGTTACCCTCCCTGAGTATGAGGGAATTGAAATCGACAAATCGGTTACTACCGTTTCCGAGGAAGACCTTCAGGAGCAGATTGATATTATCCTTGAGGACCATGTTACCTATGAGCAAATTAAAGAGGGCACTATAGAGGACGGCACTACGGTAAACATTGACTATGTAGGCTCTGTTGACGGTGTAGAGTTCAGCGGCGGAAGCACCGGCGGAATGGGCACCATCGTAACTATCGGTGTTACCAATTATATTGACGGCTTCCTTGAGCAGTTAATTGGTCACAAGCCCGGCGAAAACTTTGATATCAACGTGACATTCCCGGACCCCTATGAGAACAATACTGAGCTCAGCGGAAAGGATGCGGTGTTCAATATTACCGTTAACTACATTCAAGGCGAAGCTATCGAAGCTGAGCTTACCGATAAGCTTGCATCCGAGTACGGCTTTGAAAATGTAGATGCTCTTAAGGCTGATATCAGCGAATGGCTTCTTTTCTCTCAGGCATATGAAGTATTTAATACCATTGTTGAGGGTACGGTATGTGAAAACATTCCCGACAGCGTAATTGACTATTTTAAAAATATCGATATGAAGCAGTATGAATATTACGCATCCATGTACGGCGTAACCGTTGAAGAGTTTATCACTCAGTACGGCGAATATGAATCTGTTGATGCTTACATTGAGGAACGAATGGAGTCTTACAAGGAGCAGGCTAAGATTTGCCTCACGGCGCAGGCAATCGCGGAGCTTGAGAATATTACCGTAAGCTCCGAGTATGTTACAAACTCAAACTATGCTGACTATGTTGCTCAGTACGGTGAAGCATACATCAAGCAGTTCCTTTTAACACAAGAGGTTATACCGGACTTTATCGTTGAAAACGCTAAGGTTGCAGAATAATAAGTGCAATAAATTACGGGCACTGTCCATTTGGACAGTGCCCAATTTTGCTGTTTTTGTTATATTACAAAATTGCCTTTTTCAAATACTTTAACTTCTGTACCGTCAGCTTTTATGCCGATTATTTCCAGGTCAGCAGTTCCTATCATGAAATCCACATGATTGGCACTCTTGTTTCCGCCTTTTTCAAAAAGTTCTTCCTCGGAGAGCTTTTCACCGCCTTTTTTGGTATCGGGATAACATTCTCCGAGAGCTAAGTGGCAGGATGCGTTCTCGTCAAAGAGGGTATTGTAGAAGAGAATACCCAAATTAGAAATGGGGGAATCATTGGGAATAAGCGCAACCTCACCAAGTCTGCGTGAGCCCTCGTCAGTGTCAAGCAGGCGGTCAAGGGCGCGAAGTCCGGACTGCGCACCGTGGTTTATTACTTTGCCGTCTTTAAATTCAAGCCAGAATTTATCAATCAGCTCACCTTGATAAGATAGAGGCATTGCGGAGTAGACTTTTCCCTCTGCCACGCGGCAGTCGGGCATGGTGAAAATTTCCTCGGTAGGAAGATTGGGGAAATAGTCAACCCCTTCTATGCATCTGTCAGAGCCGCCTTTCCAGATATGCCCGTCAATCAAACCTACGGTGAAATCCGTACCAAGGGAGTTCTTGTATTTTAGTGAAACAAATTTAGCTTTGTTAAGCACTCTTGCACGGCGTTTTAAGAGTCTGTCGTGCTTTTTCCATTTCTTGACCGTGTCGCCGCGTCCGATGCGACAAGTAGAAAAGATAGCCGACCAGAGCTTCTTGATAGCATTTGCGGTAGTTGCGCCGGGGAATACCTTTTTTGCCCAAGCTTCATTGGGATATGCGGCCACTGTCCAACGGATTCCGCCAACATCCATGATTTTGTAAAATTCCTCGAAAGCTTTGTGGTAAGCCAGGGTGGACAGCTTTAATTTTTCGCTGTCGACTCCCGCAAAAATATCAGGATCATCGGCAATAATAGAAATAGCAACACATCCCTCGCGAGCATAGTAGTTTTGGGACTCAGCTTTCCATTCTGGGATAGTGCGGAATTGTTCGATATCAGCGTTATCAAAACATATACGCGCTGATATATCATCGTTCCACATTATAATAACGTTTTTCGCTCCTAGGGCGAAGCATTCCTCCTGTACCATTCTGCCTAGATCCGCAGCAACGATGGGGCAACGCAGAAGTACATATTTGCCCGGAGTAACCGCAACGCCCAGGTTTGCGATTATTTTTGCGTATTCGCGAAGATTTTCTTTGAATGCCATTGTTTGTTATCTCCTTTTTAGATTACATTTTAATATCGCAGAGTCTTGCGAGTGCGTCTGCATAGATTTTGTATGCCGTATCAATTTGAGCCGTGGGGACATTTTCGTTTTTTTGATGGGCTGTTTCGGGGGAACTTGGGAATCCGGGACCGAAAGCTACGATATTTGGCATAGCTCTTGAGTACGTGCCGCCTCCCATTACGTAAGGCTCGGTGTTATCTCCGGTATATTCTTTGTATATTTTGGAGAGAGTTGAAATCAGCGGACCGTTTTTATCAAAATAAACGGGGGCTTTATTTTCGAGAAGAACTGCACGAACCCCGAATTCGGCGCACTTTTTATTTATGGTGGCTTTGATAGGCGTAAAGTCGCAGGTAACGGGATAGCGTATGTCAATGGTCAAAACCACATCCTCACCGCGTATCTGTGCAACCCCCAAATTAAGGCTGAGCTTGCCGCTGGCGGAATCTGCGCAGGCACATCCCATGAGCTCGCCGCCGCACCTTTCATCAAAGCAACGAACAACAAAGTCGGAAAGAGGGCAGGGAGAAAGATTATTGACATTTTTCATACAGTCGATAATAGCGTTTTTGCCGATGTGCGGAACGCTGCCGTGGGCAGAGATTCCCTCGCCCGAAAACTCCTTACCGCCGACAACGCATTTGCAACGGTCGGGCACCATATTGGCGGCACTGCCTCCGGAGATGGAGTCAATTCCTGCCACTGTCTTAGGCATAATTAAATCAAAGTGCGCAATGCCTTTTTCGCCGTAGCAAACCGGGAAGGAAGCATCGGGGGTAAATCCAACATAGGGGAGCTGCTCGGTTTTGCAGTAATATTGCATATCAAGCCATTCGCCTCTTTCTTCGGTAATACCGAAGATTATGCGTATACGGCGGTTAAGCTTAACCCCTTCGTCAAGCAGATTTTTCATAGCGTAAACGCAGATGAGCGCGGGGCCCTTATCATCGCTCACACCTCTGCCGACAAGGCTGTCTACGCCGTCAATTACGGCGCGCGTAAGTTGAAATGGTGGATAATCCCAACCGTTTCCGGCAGGAACGACATCAAGATGAGCGAGAATACCGACTATTTCTTCGCCCTCACCGATTTCCGCATAGCCGATTAAATTTCCGCACTTCTTTGTACGAAAGCCGTAGGACGCACATAAATCGAGCATATAATCGAGGGCGCGGTCACATTCCTTGCCAAAGGGGTATTCATTATCCCCGTCTATAGCAACGGATGGGATTCGCAGAAGTTCGTCAAGGTCGCGGTAAAATTGTTCATTCATATTTGTTTTCCTTTCACGCCGTCTGCGGCGGGTGGGTTACGTCTTATCAGACCCATCGGCGATGCCGCCCACAATTCGGCTGTTTTCGTCAAAATCAAGTATGGCGGAAAGGATGTAGTTTGACACGTACATACCTTTCGGTGTCAGAGCATATCTGTCGCCATTATACGTCATGAATCCATTGTCTATGTATATTTTCAGGCGTTTGCCGTAAACGGCATCGAAATTTATGCCGAAACGCGCCTCGAATTCCCTTGCCGAGATGCCTTCGGAAAGCCTAAGCCGCAGCATGATGTATTCGCCGATTCGCTCGCCAGGAAGGAGAGAGTAGAGCTCGTCTATAGGGCCTGCTCGGCGTACTTGTTCCTCGGTGATGGCTGCGCCATCGGAATTAAGAGGATTTTTGCCGTTTATATCTGCCTCCATTGATTCAATGTAAAGCATGATATCCCGTTTCATTGAGAAACGCAGTCCCGAAAAATATGAATGGGCTGCGCATCCGAAGCCGAGATATTCCTCGCAGTTCCAATACTTTAGATTGTGACGACATTCATAACCGGGGAGAGCAAAGTTTGAAATTTCATAATGGCGAAATCCCCTTACAGTGAGGTTGCGTATACAGTCGAGATACATATCGGCTTCCGTGTCCTCATCGGGGATGAGCAGGGAATCACCCATTCTTGCAAAGGGCGTTCCGTCCTCGATTTTCAATCCGTACACCGATATATGCTCAACTCCCGAACGGCAGACAAAATCAATAGTACGATTAAAGCTGTCGGCTGTCTGAAGTGGGATTCCGTACATTATATCGGCATTGATATTCTCAAAGCCTGCACGTCTTGCAATAGCAAGACTCGCTTCAAAATCCCCTACGGTATGAGTCCTTGAAAGGGACTCAAGCTCGTCTGAATTGCAGCTTTGAAGCCCAAAGCTAAGCCGGTTTACTCCAAGCTTTCTGTATTTTGTCAAGGCTTCAAAGCTCACTGTTGCAGGATTGGCTTCCATGGTAAATTCAACCGTTTTTGAAAGATGAAAGTGACGGCGAATCCCCGAAATCAACTCGCACATAGCTGATACGGGCAATGTGGTGGGAGTTCCTCCGCCGATAAATACGCTGTCTACTATATAACCGTCTGCGGCGGAGCTGTAGTCCTCCATTTGAAGAAGTAAAGCATCCACATATCTCTGCATCAGATCCTCGCTTGAATCGGATATGGAATAAAAATCGCAATAAGCGCATTTTGAATGGCAAAAGGGAATGTGTATATATATTCCAAGATTCTTTTTTGACATATTAATAACCATAGCTTTCGCTTCGCGAAAGATTCCTTATCTGTGGAATTGTGGGCGGTTTTTCGAAGCAAAATCTTTGCACGTTGTGCAAAGAAAGCCACAAAACACTGCGTGAAAAACGCCTAAAGGTGTCAGTCTTCGTCTCCGAGCTTCAGCACCGCCATGAATGCCTCCGGTGAAACCTCCACCGAGCCAAGCTGACGCATCTTCTTTTT
>JAZNUF010000044.1:0-4417 GCA_045592185.1 Candidatus Flemingiibacterium sp. | reverse complement strand
CTCACACAGGATGAGGAAAGATTACTCAAAGGTGAGTAAGTGCTTATTTCTTAAGAGCGCAGACAGCAAAACTAATATAATTTCATAAAGATTTTAAGGGTACGGGAAAAGATTAAAAATTTTCCCGTACACCCACATACAGACGAAAGGACACCCACATGAACATACTTGAAACACTTGCCTCAGAACTGTCCCTTGGCAAAGAACAGACAGAAAAAACCGTAGCACTCATTGACGAGGGTAACACGATCCCCTTTATTGCACGGTACAGAAAAGAAGTAACCGGCTCTCTTGACGATGAAAAGCTGCGAGAGCTTTACGACCGACTGACATATCTGCGTTCTCTTGAAGCAAGACGCGAAGAGGTGGCAAATCTCATCACCGAGCAAGGGAAAATGACACCCGAAATCGAAAAAGCCCTTGCGAATGCCAAAATCTTAACGGAGATTGAGGATATCTACCGTCCTTTCAGACCGAAACGCAAAACCCGCGCATCGGTAGCACGGGAGCGCGGACTTGAACCTCTCGCAGAGCTTATAATGGAGCAGCGGGATTCCTATGCTCCCACTATTCTTGAATCTGCAGAAGAATTTATAAATCCCGAAAAAGAAGTGGAAACGGTGGAAGCTGCCCTTGCCGGAGCTTGCGATATTATCGCCGAGGACGTTTCGGATAACGCGGATTTTAGAAAATATATCCGCGCTCTTACCTTCGACCTGGGAGAGCTCGTTTGCACACGCGCAAAAGATGAAGAATCCGCTGACGACTCCGTATACTCGGGCTATTACGATTACAAAGAGGCCGTCCGCAGATTACCGGGTCACCGCATACTTGCAATCAACCGCGGCGAGAAAGAAGAATTTCTGAAGGTCAGCCTTGTAATGGCAGAGGAGCCGCCCGTAAATTACCTCTATTCCAAGGTTATCACAAACGGCGACAGCCCCGCAAGGGAATATATCTCCGCAGCCGTGTCCGACAGCTACACGCGACTCATTGCTCCGTCCATCGAAAGAGAAATTCGCTCCTCGCTCTTTGATAATGCCTGCGAGGGTGCTATTAAAGTGTTTGAGGTGAATTTAAAAAATCTCCTCATGCAATCTCCCCTCAAAGGCAAAACCGTACTTGGCTACGACCCCGGCTACCGCAACGGCTGTAAGCTTGCCGTGGTGGATAAAACCGGTAAAGTTCTTGATACCGCCGTCATTTATCCCATGAAGCCTCAGGAGAGAACCGAGGAAGCGAAAAGAATTGTAAAGCGTTTGATTTCTGCCCACAATGTGGGAGTTATTGCCATCGGTAACGGCACAGCCTCCAAAGAAAGCGAGATTTTCATCGCTTCCCTGATAAAAGATCTTGACGAAGATGTAAAATACGCCGTTGTCAACGAAGCGGGAGCTTCCATTTATTCCGCTTCCAAGCTTGCAACTGAAGAATTTCCTGATTTTGACGTTATGCAGAGAAGTGCCATATCTATTGCAAGACGTATCCAAGACCCCCTTGCTGAGCTTGTAAAAATCGACCCGAAGTCCATCGGAGTCGGACAGTATCAGCATGACATGAAGCCGGCACGTCTTGACGAAGCCCTCGGAGGGGTTGTGGAGGACTGTGTAAATGCAGTAGGAGTTGACGTTAATACCGCTTCCCATTCCCTGCTCTCATATATTTCAGGTATCAATGCCACCTCGGCAAAAAATATCGTTAAATATCGTGAGGAAAACGGCGAATTCAAATCCCGCCGAGATATAAAAAAGGTTCCTCGAATCGGCGAAAAGGCATACGAACAATGCGCGGGATTTTTACGTGTTTCCGGCTCTGACGAGATTCTCGACTGCACAGGTGTGCACCCCGAAAGCTACGCGGCAGCACATACACTTCTTTCAAGCTTTGGTTACACCGCCGAAGATGTACGGAAAAACAGACTTTCCGGACTCCGCGAAAAAGTAAAAAATGCTGGCATTTCCAAGGTTTGTGAGGAATTGACCATAGGTGAGCCAACCCTCGTTGATATTATCTCCGAGCTTGAGAAACCCGGACGGGATGTCCGCGACACCTTACCTCAGCCTATCCTGCGGGATGATATTCTGGACATTGCTGACCTAAAGCCGGACATGATTGTTACGGGCACTGTACGAAACGTCATCGACTTCGGTGCTTTTGTGGACATCGGTGTTCATCATGACGGCCTCGTACACATATCAGAAATATGCGACCGTTTCATAAAGCATCCCGGCGAAGTTTTGGCTGTCGGCGATGTGGTGCAGGTAAAGGTAAAAGCCGTGGATTTGAAGAAGAACCGCATTTCGCTTACCATGAAAAATATCTAAGGAAAATTTCAATATGGCAAAATTTTTAAAGCGACATCCAAAAAGTCCCTCTTCACTTATATTAGCTATTATTACGATAGCGGTAATTGCCGTCTATTTGGCGTTAGGCGATAATTTCGATACCGATTATGACGGTCAATTTGAAATTCACGCCATTGACGTAGGTCAAGGTGATAGCACCTTAATACGCCAAGGAGATAGCTGCATCCTTATTGATGCAGGTACTAACAGCTCCGAAGCCGCACTTGAAGCATATCTTGACTACCTTCATGTAGACACCATCGACTGTTTTATCGCCACTCATCCTCATGAGGACCATATAGGCGGCGCTGATATGATTTTAGAAAAATATCAAGTCAATAAATTGCTTTTAACCGATCTTGAGTCAACAAGCTATACCTTTGAAGCGCTGCTTGACGGAATAGAATCAAGCGGCGTAGACGCTGAAATTCCGGCGGTGGGAGATGAGTATACAGTAGGTGATATGAAATTTACCGTACTCGCACCCTTGACCGCCACCGATGATGCAAATAACATGAGTATCGTAATAAAGCTCACTTATGGAAATTTATCCTTTATGTTCATGGGCGATGCGGAAATGGATTCAGAGTTTGAAATTCTCTCCACATACTCATCCGATATGCTTGACTGTGATTTTCTAAAGGTGGGACACCACGGTTCAAAAACTTCATCCTCTTCTGAATTTCTTAACGCAGTTTCTCCCGAAATCGCTCTTATATCCTGCGGTCGGGAAAATTCCTATGGCCATCCTCACGGTGTTGTTTTGGACAGACTCAAATCTGCAGGAGTGGATACAATTTTAAGAACCGATAGGCTCGGTACCCTTGTAATCACCTCAGACGGAAAGGAAATTTTCAGTTAAACATAACTTTGGGGAACGCTGTGCAATTCACCGTTCCCCGATTTTTGAAAAGTAATAAAAATCGCCTCGTCCCCTTGACATTTGCGGGGAGAAATAGTATAATATAAATATTGCTAACTGTTGATAAATTAAGCAGCGAAAGGATTTTGTAAAATGGCAAACGACAAAAAGTTAGTTGAACAGATTACCTCCATGGACACAGACTTTGCAAAATGGTACACAGACATATGCACAAAGGCTGATCTTATCGACTATTCAAGCGTCAAAGGATGTATGATTATCCGTCCATACGGCTACGCTATTTGGGAAAATATTCAAAAAATACTTGACACTCGTTTTAAAGAGCTTGGTCATGAAAATGTTTATATGCCAATGTTCATTCCCGAGGGGCTTCTCAACAAAGAAAAAGATCACGTTGCGGGCTTTGCTCCCGAGGTTGCTTGGGTAACCCACGGAGGAAGCGAAAAGCTTACCGAGCGTATGTGCGTACGCCCCACATCCGAGGTGCTCTTCTGCGAGCATTATGCCAACATAATCCGTTCTTACCGCGATTTACCAAAGCTGTATAATCAGTGGTGCTCGGTGGTCAGATGGGAAAAAACTACCCGTCCGTTCCTTCGCTCCCGCGAATTTCTCTGGCAGGAGGGACACACCATGCACGCAACCGCTGAGGAGGCTCGTGCGGAAACTGTGCAGATGCTCAATGTCTACGCCGATTTCCACGAGAAGGATTTGGCAATTCCCGTAATTAAGGGTGCAAAAACCCCCAGCGATAAATTTGCAGGCGCAGAGGACACATATTGTATCGAAGCTCTCATGCACGATGGTAAGGCGCTTCAAGCGGCAACCTCACACTATTTCGGTGACGGTTTTGCAAGAGCTTTTGATATCACCTACAAATCAAAGGAAAACAAGGATGAATATCCTCATCAGACATCCTGGGGTATGACTACACGTCTTATCGGTGCTATTATTATGACACATGGTGATGACAACGGTCTTGTTCTCCCCCCTGCTGTTGCTCCTGTACAGGTAGTTATTATTCCTGTAGCTCAGCACAAAGAGGGTGTTCTTGAAAAGGCAACCGAGCTTTATAACAAGCTTTCAGCCTGCGGCATCAGAGTTAAACTTGACGACAGTGACAACAGCCCCGGATGGAAGTATGCTGAATATGAAATGAAGGGTGTTCCGGTTCGTATAGAAATCGGAC
>JAZNUF010000043.1:0-2961 GCA_045592185.1 Candidatus Flemingiibacterium sp. | reverse complement strand
CGGTTCCGTTGAAGCCCCATACGCCTTTAATGGTCTGTGGGTCCATATCCATGGTTTCGGAGCCGTAGCACCAGCAGGGAGTTACGGAAAGAGTGATATCAACTCCTGCCTTCTTAAACTTATCGGCACAAGCCGCCGCTTCCGGCACGCGACCGATGCAAGTATCAGCCATGATTACCTTAACGGGCTCACCGTTTGAATAAAACAAATTCTCTTCAAAAAGCTTCTTTGCGGCATTTGCCATCGCCCAAACGATGGGCTCTAAGCTCTCGCGAAGCTGCATAGGTCCGCGGCGTCCGTCAACAATCGGACGAATACCGATAACGGGATAATCTCCAACATATCTGTTCTTTACCATTTTCTTTACCTCCGTAAAATTAATATAAAAATTTGCCAATGTACACTAATAAGGTTACAACTAAATTATATCATATCCCTAAATGAAAATCAATGTATTTTTATCCCGAATATATAAAATTTTTAGTTAATTTTTGACACAGTTTTAATTTGAAAAGTTTTCCAATTTAATATTGCCTTCTTATAAACCTTTGCTGACAGCCTTGACAAGTCAATCAAGAACATATATAATTTTAGAGATAGAGATTAAGGTGTGATTATCAACACAAATCTGTTGTCCTATCAGACGCTAAAGCAACAGTGTAATAATGGAGGTGCCTATCATGAATTTTTACCGCCGCAGACCTCTCGCACTTATAATTACTCTGAGCATGATTGTTTACATAACGGCAGCCTTTGTGGGAGGAGCAATGAAAATGCTCCTCGCCGCAGTAGTGACGATTTTGGCAGCGATATTAATATTAATCCTGCGCCGAAGAAAAAATCTTCGCATATGCGGTTTACCCTCGGGACTGTTTACCGCGCTGACAGCGGCAGTGACTCTTTGTACGCTTCTCATGACATATGCTTATTACGATGTGTACGAGGGTTATTACAGAACGCTTGGCGAAAACTCCGAATCAAGGGCTGTCCGTTGTGAGATTATATCCGTGGAAAGTGACAAAACCTACAGTGCCGTATACAAAATAAAGCTTCACAGCCTGGACGGTGAAAGCCGCTATGCAACCGGGTTTGTTTACACCGAAACCGCCACCTCTTTATGGGCGGGATGCGTAATTGAATTTACCGCAGAATTTTGTACGCCGGAAAATTTTTATACCTATCGTGAAAACTCCCGAACCGGACTTTTAGCTGATGGCGGTGTGTTTACTTGTCATATGAACGGTACTGCCGACCTGATTGGCACTTCAAACAGTCTGCCCGTTTTTCTTGGCAAACTGCGAGCTACCCTGTCAGCAAAAATGGCAATTTACCTTGACCGTGACAGCTCTGCCCTCTCCTCTGCTCTTTTCCTTGGCGACCGAAGCTTCCTCGGCAGTATCTATCGCGATTTCTCCTATATCGGCATACTTCATATATTGGCTCTCAGCGGTATGCACATTGCAATAATAAGCGATATCCTTGAAAAGCTGATGTTCAAGCTCAAATTCCCCGCGGCACTTCGACATATTATAATCACGGTTTTCATGTTTTCATATGCGGCAATAACGGGCTTGTCACCGTCAGTAGTTCGTGCCGTACTCATGCTGTACATCACATACATATCGGGGATTTTCCGAAAGAACGCCGACAAGATTACCTCGCTGTTCGTAGCTTGTTACCTCATCATTCTCACAAATCCTCCCTCCGTCTTCGATGTTCGTCTGCAGTTGTCGTTTGCCGCAACCTTAGGTGTACTTTTAATGACAGAGGCGGCAAACAACAAACTGAATGCCGCCCCTGAATATCCCACGTACCATAGCAACTTTGCTCACCGAATCCATAACATACTCCGCAAAATACTACAAAATATCGCCGCATCCCTCGGTGCGATAATGTTTGTAATTCCACTGCAATGGATTCACTTCGGAGAAATGTCACTTTTCTCTATTCCTGCCACATTGATTTTCGTACCTCTGCTGAATCTTCTTTTAACCCTTCTTCTGCCCTATTCTTTCTTTGCCGCGGCAGGTTTTTCTAAAATATGCGGCGTACTTGGAGTAATAATAAACTTCATTTGTCATTTGTGTGGACTTATTGCCGATTTTCTTGCGGACTTTGCACCGGTGATTTCGCTTCGCTATCCCTTTGTTCCTTTTGTTATTATCGGGTTCGTTGCAGCCATTATCATAATGGTAGCAAAAGATGTGAAAGGGTGGCACAAAGCGCTGATTCCCTTTCTTGCATCCATGGCAATACTCATCGGTGGAAAGGGAATTTACGAGCTTTCACGGAGCGCGTCACCCTCGGTATACTATACTGCCATTAAATCGAGCGATATTTTTCTTCTATCCTCAAGAAATGCCGCAATGATTATCGACTGCACCGATGGCTCGGGCTACGCTATGGGAGAAGCGGCAAAAATTCTGTCGGAGACCTGCTATACAAAGGTAGACACCTTTCTTTTCACAAAGTTCGATTACCGACACGTCAACGCACTGCGTGCTCTGATTTCGAAGCGGGTCATTGGCAAAATATTCGTTCCGTCCCCAAAAGACAACGAGCAAACTTATATTATTAATGAACTTTATACGCTTGCCAAAGAATACGATTCCGAATTGATTCTTTACGACCGGTCGAGTGAGGTTTCCATAGAGTTTGGGGACATTAATGTTGAATTACCTGCCGAAACCCTGATAAGCCGTTCCGCAAAGCCCTTGTCCGCTATCAAATTTACGTCCGCCTCCGCCACCTTGTCATATGCCGGTATGTCCGCTTGGGAAAGTGAGTATATACGCGATTTTATGTCGGGAGGAGAATTTATGATTTTCGGCGTCAACGGTCCCAATTTCAAAAGCTTCAGTGAAGATGTTATTTCAGGCAAAACCGTACTTGTTTTGACAGCAGATAAAAATTTGGCAGACGCCATCCTTTCCCATCCGTCTTATGGTCAAATTCCTATGA
>JAZNUF010000042.1:0-4164 GCA_045592185.1 Candidatus Flemingiibacterium sp. | reverse complement strand
GTCGCCCTCAAGAACGGAGCGGTCCATAAATGCACCAGGGTCACCCTCATCGGCATTACATACTACATACTTCTTGTCGGAAACAGAAGCTTTAGCAAACTGCCACTTACGACCGGTGGGGAATCCGCCGCCTCCGCGTCCGCGAAGTCCGGAGTCAAGAATTGTCTTGATAACATCATCGGGAGTCATCTTTGTGAGGACTTTTTCAAGAGCGAAATATCCGTCCATAGCGATGTACTCGTCAATATTTTCAGGGTTGATAACACCACAGTTACGAAGTGCTACGCGCTTCTGTTTTTTGTAGAACTGAGTATCGTTAAGAGAAGCGTGTTCTGCCTTAGATTCAGCATCGCCATCGCCTGTGTCATTATAAACAAGGCGCTCAACGATACGGCCTTTGAGAAGGTGCTCTTCAACGATTTCGGGGATGTCGGTAGGCTCAACTCTCGAATAGAAAGTTCCCTCGGGGTAAACTATCATAATCGGGCCGAGAGCGCAAAGACCGAAGCATCCGGTCATAACTATCTTGACTTCCTCGTCAAGTCCCTTCGCCTTAAGCTCCTCAGCGAGCTTGTCGCGGAGAGCAGCAGAGCCGGAAGATGTACAGCCGGTACCGCCGCAAATCAGTACGTGTGAACGAATCATAAGTATTTCCTCCTAATTATTTGGCTACGGCACCGATGGTATATTCAGCGATAACCTTGCCGCCCTTTATGTGCTTTTCAACGACTTCCTTAGCGCGCTCAGCGGTCATCTTAACATAAGTAACCTTTTCGCCGCCTTTGGAATATACCTCTACAACGGGCTCGTATTGGCAAACACCTATACAACCGGTCTGAGTTACAATAACATCATCACCAAGACCTGCCTTACTGATTTCCTCAACAAATGCGTTGAGAACGGGACGCGCACCCGCTGCAATTCCGCAGGTAGCCATACCTACGACTATGCGGGTTTCGCCGCTTGAGGTACGCAGAGCAACTTTGTCCTGCATTTTCGCTTTTATTGCCTTAAGCTCTTCAAGTGACTTCATAGTGGTAATCCTTTCTGTATTTGAATTTTAATTTTTAACTTTGTTGTTTTATTTCTCACCCGAATACTGCTCCCTGAGATATCCGTCAATCCACATAAGCACCTCCGGCTCATTAAGAGGAACATCTCCGAGAACCTCTCGAATCTCCTCACAGGAAAGAGATACTTCCCTTCCGCCTATTACATGGCGGTATGTGAAATCCGTATCGGGCGAGCCTTGAATCAAGGTTTTAACCGTTCCGACCATGTCTCCGAGAGGAATAAAGTCGATGTGATTTCTGCCGAAGCGTGCAAAGGTGGTGGTGCCGTGGTCGGTATACTCCGACTCATGCTTTGAGGTGATTTTTGCATACCCTCCCGTCAACTCTGCAAGCATAGTGAGAAATGGGATTCCGAGTCCGACTTTTCTGGTCTTTCTCGTGGTGAAAAAGGGATTGGTGAGCTTTTCGACCTGCTCTTTTTTCATGCCGCAGCCGTTATCGGTTACGCTGAAATCAAGCCACTCACCCTCCTCAATCAGCTTAATATCAATTTTAGTAGCTCCGGCTCTCACCGAATTCATCGTGATATCAAGAACGTAGAGAGAAAGCTCGTCCATAATCCTCCTCCGTCAGTTACTTTAAGCCGAGCAGATAATCAATCAGCCTATTTCGTACAATTTCCGAGGAATAGGGCTCGTCATCAATTTCAAGCTCAAATCCTTTTTCGGAAATATCCGTTAAATAGTGAGCATCAGAGGATGCCACATGAGCAAGTCCCCGTTCAGTGATTATTTCAAATCGGCTTATGCAATCCTCAAGAGAAGCAATGTCGTTAAGCTCGAAAGCGGTGAATTTCGGCTCGGGCGGAAAATCGCCCAGCATGGAAATGATGCCGTTTGAGCTTCGGTCAATGTGAGCAGGAAAGCAAACGCCGTCACGCTTTATGACCTCCGAAAAGGCTTCCTCAAGAGATATGCCCGAGGAATTTATGAGAAGAAACTCATCCTCTCCACAGACCTCGTCATTTTCATCAATCAGTAACTGATGCCCGAAAATCTCGGGTTTGTTTTTGATTTTAGGTCGGCGCAAATCAACAAATCTGTCGAAATCCATCGCCGCCTCAAGGGAGCGAAAAAGACATACCGCGTGAACATCCTCCGCGGTAGTAAGCTCCATTCCCGCTATGGGAATAAGCCCATAAGCCTTCGCCGCCTTGTAAAAGGACGGGCAATTTTTTGCCGAATTGTGATCGGTCAGGGCGACAATCTGCAAACCGTTAAGTGTTGCCATACCTGCTATATTGCCCGGTGTCATGTCATCGTCCCCGCAGGGAGAAAGGCATGAATGAATGTGCAAATCGCAAAGGTAACGGCTCATGCCGTCTTACCCTTACTTATTTCATTAAGGCGTACACAAATATCGTAAGCAGACAGAGGGGATGTAAGTACGGTAATACCGTTTTCGTTAGCGGCTTCGACCGCTTCCTCGGGAAGCGTCACGCCCTCTGCCAAAATTACCGCGGCAGCCTCCGTAAGGCTTGCAACAGCAATTACATTTGTATTCGCCATAATTGTTACAAACAGAAAATCAGCTTCGACTCGGCTCATCGCCCGACTAAGAAGGTCGCCAACATATACGCCCTCAAAGCACTTATCCGTACTACCGCAAATCACGGCAGCGGAAATATGCTCAAGGATTTCATTTACTGTCATTTCCGCCCTCCTTTTGCTCGGTGCCCTTTCGTCCCACAAGGGGCTTTAAACGACTTAACGCCGATTCGTCTACTCTTTTTTCGAGATATTCGTGGAAAATCTGCCGCATTATTACCGTACACTCATCCGCATCGGTTTCGTTTTTAACAATATCCTCCGCAAAAGCCATGCAGGTAGGTGCGCCGCAGGAGCCGCAATCAAGACCGGGAAGCTGGCAGGTGATGGCTTCAATATCGCTCATCATCCGCATTGCCGTTTTTCGGTCATCGGACAGCCTTGCATAAGGATTGTACTCGATGTTCTTTTCATTGAAATACTCATCGGGAATCCAATCGCTGGCAGGACGATTCGGCGAAACGGGCAAATAACGCTTCAGGGATTGAAGCCTTGCCTGAGCGATATACGGATTTGCGACAGTCATAGCGCCGCCCACACATCCGCCGTTACAAGCATTAAGCTCCACGAAATCAAGGTTCACCATATCCGAGTTGTCGATCTGGTCAAGAACACGTATACAGTTTTCGATTCCGTCTGCCGCAAGATAGCGTTCATTCAGAATCGCCGTGGATTCACCGCCCGTAGATGCCCAACCGATGCCTATCATACCGGACTCGGTGGAATCGAGGGGTTCATCCTCCCTTTTTTTCATTACGTCAATAAGCGCAAAATATACATCTCTTACGGAAATTGTCGCCGTGACATAATTCCGTTCGCCTGCAAAGGAATTTTTAACATAGCTTACCTTCGCAGGACAAGGAGAAATAAAGATTATACCTATTTCCTCCGGTTTAAGCTCCGGATGCTCGGTCATGGCTTTTTTTCTTGCCAGCGCCGCCGCTATGTCTACAGGCGGAAGAATCGGCATGATGTTATCGCACAAATCGGGATAATTCATGCTGATAATTCTCGTAATCGCGGGACAAGCGGAGCTCAGCACGGGTTTTTTCAGCCCCTCGCGGTTTATGTACTTGCGAGTGTATGCACTTACAAGTTCAGCCGCACAGGCAACCTCAAAAACATCATCAAATCCAAGGTCGCGCAGTCCGCGGATTATATACCCGATATTGTCAAGATTGTCAAACTGCCCGTAAAGGGACGGAGCAGGCAAGGCAACCTTATATTTGTAATTATCAAGAATACTCAGCGGATCGTGATTTGCCTTTTTAGCCTTGTACGGACACACTTTAATACATTCGCCGCAGTCAATACAGCGGTCGGAATTAATGACGGCATGACCGTTTCTTATGCGGATTGCCTCGGTGGGACAACGTTTCAGGCAGGTAGTACAACCCTTGCATTTTTCCACATCAAGAGAAACCGAATGTTTATAATCTGCCATGGTCGTTACCACCTTTCTAAAATTTGTTAGCTTTTCAGAGCTTCACGCCCATGGTTATGGTCGTGCCCTTCCCGACTACGGTATCAATATTCATGTAGTC
>JAZNUF010000041.1:0-13768 GCA_045592185.1 Candidatus Flemingiibacterium sp. | reverse complement strand
AAATGCATAAGTTTATTCCGATTTAAAAATATATCTGCATATTGAAGATGATTGTTGTGCAGATAATTCTTGACTTTCTGCATATAATATAGTATAATTATATGCAGATAAGGAGCGCGTATTATGAGGAAATTTGATTATTCGTTTTTAAATAATGGTTTGTTACCTGCCAATCTTATAAATTTAACGTCAAGCATTGCATCACTTAAAACAATGGCAGGAGTACGCAAAGAAGAGTATGCAAAGATTTTCACAGAGCTTGAAGCAGTGGCAAAGGTACAGTCTGTTAAAAGCTCCAATGCAATCGAAGGCATTGTTACTAGTGACGAGCGTATTGCAGCTATCGTTAATCAGGACAGCGCCCCTCTCAATCATACAGAGGGTGAAATTGCGGGATACCGTGATGCACTTAATGCTATACACTTAAATCACGACAACCTTGATTTGCGTGAATCTGACATTTTAAGATTACATGAAACAATGATGCAGATAGCCGGCTATGAATATGGCGGTCAATATAAGACCGGAGATAATTATATCATCGAGGAAGATAAAGACGGAAACAGAAAAGTAAGGTTCAGACCAACTCCCGCTAATGAGGTAAAGGAAGCAATGGAGCAGCTAGAGCTTGCTTATATGGAAGCACGAAATGACGCTAATATCAATCAGCTTTTGCTCATTCCTTGTGTTGTACTTGACTTTTTGTGTATTCACCCGTTCAGAGATGGCAACGGAAGAATGTCAAGACTTTTGTCTTTGCTCCTGCTTTACAAAAACGGTTATGATGCAGGAAAATATGTTTCCTTTGAAGAACAGATAAATAATTACAAAGGCTTTTATTATGAAGCGCTCAGAGAATCTTCAATAGATTGGCACGAAAATCAAAACACGTATGTTCCTTTTATTGAAAATTTCTTATCTACTCTTTATATGTGCTACAAAGAGCTTGATAAACGTTTTGCGGTTGTGAACGGTAAAAAGATTACAAAGACAGCAAGGATTGAAGCAACTGCTTTGAACAGCCTTGTACCCATCTCCAAGGCGGAGATTTGTGACGTTTTGCCTGATGTCAGCCCAACAACTGTTGAAGCTGTGTTGAGCGTTATGGTAAAGAATGGGCAGATTAAGAAGATAGGACAAGCAAGGATGACAAGGTATATTAAAGCGTAAATAAGGAAGTAGATGTTATGAAAGAAGTTATATTGCGTGAGTATCAGATAAATGCAGTAAATTCCATTGAACAAGCTTTGAAACAAGGTCGAAAGCGTATAGCTATAGAAATGCCTGTTGGATGTGGAAACAGTGTTATTTTATTAAAACTATTGGAAATCCTGCCTGAATTCAATAAGGGCAAAATTCTTGTTGTTACTCATACTCTTGAGGCAAAAAAATATGTTCAGCAATCATTATTAAAAAACAATAATGATTCTGACCAAACTGTTGTCGAAACTCAGCAGAAGCTCATAAAGCTTTCTGAAAAAGATACAATTGAATATCAGTTTGTTATTTTTTATGATGTTGTAATCACAAAAAGTTTAAGTCAAATATTTTATAACAAAGACACAACAATTATTGCCCTTCTTAAAGATAATGCTATTGTGATGCAAGAGTGCTTTACCTCTGAGGATGTAGTATTTTCATATAGCTACAAGCAGGCTGTTGATGAGGGGTATATTACCCCTGCAATGGATCCCAACGCTTTTGAACCTGCGGTTGAAGCATTTAGCAAACAATTGTTAAAGCAATTTGGTTATACTCAAGTTGATTGCGATAAAAACATACAAGACTCTGGCTGGGATTTGGTAGTAAAAAACAACGATCAAACATTATTGGTAGAGTGTAAAGCATACAAAAGCCAAGTAGTTTCTCCGTTTGCTGCAGATTCAATGTTAAAAAGCATTGTGTTGCGGAAAACAAAACAGAATCTTCAGCAGAACGATTTAGTTCTGTTAATAGTTTTAAGTAGTATTCCCAGCTTTCGTAAAAAAGAAATTTATGAAAGATTTGGAACCATTATTTGGGATATTCAAAATTTAGTATTTTACAGCAAACAAGATCCTGATTTGATTAAACAATTATCCCAAATTACATATTTCCCTATTGACTATATTGAAGGACAGTCTTCTGAAGAAGCTGAAGCTGTCGGATTAAGATATGTTGGTGTTGAAGACAAAATAGTTTCTGAAGCAGAAAAAGAAACAAATAAAGTTCAGGAACTTATTCAATCGTTGGAGGAGTGTAAACCAGGAAAGAAATATTCAAGTGAATACGAGAGTATTTGCGAAAGGATATTAAGTACCCTTTTTGCATCATATTTTAACAGATTAACAAATCAGCATAAGACGAGCGATGAGCATTTCAGAATGGATATGATTGGTTCTTTAAAGATAAGTCAAAAGAATGAGGAAAGTATGCACCCTCTGTGGAAAATGTTGGTGCAGCATTATAACTCTCATTTTGTTGTCTTTGAGTTTAAAAACTACTCAAAAGAAATCGATCAGAATTTGATTTATATTACCGAAAAATATCTGTTTGATGCAGCACTAAGAAACGTAGCAATAATTATATCACGAAAAGGTTTTTCAAAATCTGCGAAGTTTGCAGTAGAAGGTTGTTTGAAAGAACACGGAAAACTTATCCTAGATATTACCGACAAAGATTTAGTACAAATGCTGGAACATAGTGATGAAGCTGCAGATCATTTGCTGATGAAATTAGAAGAATTCTTAATGGGTATAAGTAAATAACTGAAAAAATTGATATTTAAAGGATATAGATATGAGTAACACAGAAGATCTTGGACGCACAAAACTTTCACTGATTAATTCGGAACAGTTAGAAGAGATTAAAAACAATCCTGCCACTAAGGCAACCATATTGTCTTTTGTTAAAGCTATCCCTGTTTTGGGAGAATTAATCGATGGAACAATTGATGCATCTTTAAACAAGTTCCAACAAAGCAAGAGAAACGAATTGTTGAATATTATTTTAAGTACACCAGAAGCTATTACCACAGAGATGGTAAATGATGTAGAGTTTATAATAAATTTTGCAAAGACATTAGAAGCTGTAAATAGACTTGGCTCTAATGACAAGGTAAGATATTTTGCAAACATTATTAAAAACGGATATTTGTCGGAGCTAAGAATAACAGATGGCGAATTCGAAGAATATTTATATGCCTTATCGACGATGTCTTATAGACAAATAAATATTCTTATTGATTTGTATATTTACGAGCTAAACAATGTTGTAGAGGATAATGCCGAGGATAAGACAAAGAAAAATAACAAACTTGCACCAAGACATGATACATGGAGCACATTTGTTGACAGTATAGCTGAGAAATATACTATAACGGCAGAAGATGTAATAAGTATACTGTCAAGCATATCCAAAACAGGTTTTTGCAGTGAAGTAACAGGAGCATATTATGGTTACACCGGAGGAGTTTTTTATATCACCAGTAGTTGTAAAAGATTTATTGAAATGATTTCAGATAGAATGTAAAACCACTTAACTGGTTCGTTCGCCAGAATCACAAAATAAAAACCTACCACCTAAGCCATTATGACTTAGGTGGTAGGTTTGACTTCAAATGCAAAGACATTCTTCACAATGTGCAAGGTTCGTCTTTGCGTGTTTTGGTGACCCGTACGGGAATCGAACCCATGTTACAGCCGTGAAAGGGCCGTGTCTTAGCCGCTTGACCAACGGGCCTTATCCCAACCTATTGGCTGAGAAATGGTAGCGGAGATTGGACTTGAACCCATGACCTATCGGGTATGAACCGATTGCTCTAGCCAGCTGAGCTACTCCGCCATATACGCTCACGGCACAGCATACGCGCCATGTTACCCAAGTATTATATCACACTCAAAGTCATTTGTCAATACTTTTTTTAAAAAATTTTTGCCGGAGTCCATTTGTAAATTTTTTCCGCCAAAAAATCAATTTTTTAAATGTTCACACAGTTTGTATTGACCGCTGAAATTTGATGTGTTATAATATTTAAATTAAGGTACAGTTTTTTGTCCATCGGATGATAAGGAGAAATACCGCAATGAAAATCGGACTTGATGTTGGCTCTACCACCCTTAAATGCGTGGTGCTGAATGATAATAACGAAATTATTTACAAATCATATAAACGACATTTTGCTCAGATAACCGAAAGCACTATTGAACTGTTGCACACCCTATACAGCGAGCTTCCGGGAGCTGCCGCTGCCGCAATTTCTATTTCGGGCTCCGCCGGAATGGGCATGGCGGAATCCTGCAAAATCGGTTTTGTTCAGGAGGTTTACGCAACTCGCCTTGCCATAAACCGCCTTGTTCCCAACACTGATGTGGTTATAGAGCTTGGGGGAGAGGATGCAAAAATCCTCTACCTTGACGGTACGATGGAAGTCAGAATGAACGGCTCCTGCGCCGGCGGCACCGGTGCATTTATCGACCAAATGGCAACCCTGCTCGCCATTACCCCCGATGAGCTTAATGAGCTTTCCCATAAAAGCGAAAAAATATACACGATCGCCTCTCGCTGCGGAGTTTTTGCAAAAAGCGATATCCAGCCCTTAATCAACCAGGGCGCAAAGAAAGAGGATATTTCCACCAGCATTTTTCACGCCGTTGTCAACCAGACCGTTGCAGGCCTTGCCCAGGGACGTCCAATCACCGGCAACGTAGTCTATCTCGGCGGCCCGCTGACCTTTATGGACGGGCTTAGGGGCGCTTTTGACAAGATTCTCGGCGTTCACGGAGTCTGCCCCGATAATTCCCTCTATTTCGTTGCTATAGGCGCGGCATTCGGCTCGGAGCTGTCCGCCGAGAGGGCAACCCTCGGAGAGGCTCTTGAGCGCATTTCCGCCTATCGCACAAACGGAAAATATCTCTCTTGTCCCCCTCTCTTTAACTCGAAAGAAGAATATGAGGAGTTCTCCGCCCGTCACGAAAAAGACAAGGTGGAGTACATAAACCCCGAGGAATACAACGGCGGCGCTTATATCGGTATTGACGCAGGCTCCACCACCGTAAAAGCAGTCGTTATGAGCGAGGATGGGGATATTCTCACCTCTCTTTACCGCCCAAACAGCGGAAATCCCGTACCGATTATTCGTGAATTCCTTACGGAGTTTTACGAAAAATACCCCGAAATCAAAATTCTCGGCTCGGCTGTAACCGGATACGGTGAGGAAATCGTCAAAAACGCCTTCCGCGTTGACGGCGGAATCGTTGAAACCATGGCACATTTCTTCGCCGCAAAAAAATTCATGCCCCAGGTGGATTTCATTATCGACATCGGCGGTCAGGATATAAAATGCTTTAAAATCCGCGGCGGCGCCATTGACAATATCTTCCTTAACGAAGCTTGCTCCTCGGGCTGCGGCTCGTTTCTCCAGACCTTTGCAGGGGCTCTCGGCGTAGACATCGCCGAATTTGCAAAAGAGGGATTTTTTGCCGATTCGCCTGTAGACCTGGGCTCGCGGTGTACGGTATTCATGAACTCCTCCGTGAAGCAAGCCCAGAAGGATGGAGCAACCGTTGACAACATCTCCGCGGGACTTTCCATATCCGTAGTTAAAAACGCTCTTTATAAGGTAATCCGTGCCTCAGGCGCAGATGACCTTGGCGAGCATATCGTGGTTCAGGGAGGCACGTTCTTAAACGATGCCGTTCTTCGCGCCTTTGAAAAGGAAATCGGCAGAAACGTGGTTCGCCCCAACATTGCGGGACTTATGGGTGCTTACGGCGCGGCAATTTACGCCAAAGACACCGTCAGGGACGGCTCAGCGCTCCTAACAAAATCAGAGCTTGAAAGCTTTACCCATGAGGTGAAGGTCACCACCTGCGGACTCTGCGAAAACCATTGCCGGCTTACTGTAAATACCTTTGACGGAGGACGCAAATTCATCGGCGGAAACCGCTGTGAACGCCCCACCGCTAAGACAGGCGCTTCCGAGCTGCATCTTGATTTGTACGATTACAAGCTGAATTTGCTCTCATCCTATACGGAAAAGCCCTCAAATCCGCGGGGGAAAATCGGGCTTCCCATGGGGCTTAATATGTATGAAATGCTCCCCTTCTGGCATAGCTTTTTCACCCATCTGGGCTTTGAGGTCGTAACCTCCCCGAGAAGCGACAGAAAGCTCTACCTTAAAGGACAGCAGACCATCCCCTCTGACACCGTTTGCTTCCCTGCAAAGCTTCTTCACGGACACATTGAAGCTTTGGCGGAAAGCGGCGTTGACGCTATTTTCTACCCCTGCATGACCTATAACTTCAACGAGCATATGGGCGACAACCATTACAACTGCCCCGTTGTGGCATACTACCCGGAGGTTATCGGCGCAAATATGCCCGGCGTTCACAAAATAAAGTTTATAAAAGACTACATCGGCGTCCACCGTCCGAAGGATTTTTCCGTAAAGATTCACGAAATTCTCTCGAAATATTTTGAAGGCATCGACAAAAAAGAGGTCAAAGAGGCTTGCAAAGCCGCCTTTGCCGAAAGAGAAAATTTCCTGCGTAAAATCCGCGAAAAGGGCGAGGAATTTATAAGTGCCGCCAGGGAAAAGGCTATGCCTATCATTGTCCTTTCGGGAAGACCTTATCACGTTGACCCCGAAATCAATCACGGCATCAACCGCCTTATTTGCGAGTGCGGCGCGGCTCTTATAACCGAGGACGCCATCAGCCATAAGGTGACGAAATTCCCCGTGAATGTCCTCAATCAGTGGACATACCATTCCCGTCTTTATGCGGCGGCGAAATATGTGGGTACACAGGAGGATATGAATCTTGTGCAGTTAGTTTCCTTCGGCTGCGGCGTGGACGCCATAACCACTGACGAAGTCCGCGAAATCCTTGAAGGACAGGGCAAGATTTACACCCAAATTAAAATAGATGAAATTACCAATTTAGGCGCTGTAAAAATCCGGCTTCGCAGTCTTTTCGCCGCTTGCGAGGCAAAGAAAAGGGAGGGACGGGCATGAGCGAGAGAATCCAATTTACAAAGGAAATGAAAAAGGATTATACCATCCTCATTCCGAATATGCTCAGCACTCACTTTAAATTGCTTCTGAATGTTTTCAGAAGCTACGGATACAAGGTAGAGCTTCTCGAAAATGAGGGACGCTCGGTTGTGGAAACGGGACTTAAATATGTGCACAACGACACCTGCTATCCCGCACTTCTTGTTATCGGTCAGATGATTGACGCCCTTAAAAGCGGAAAATATGACCTTAACAAAACGGCTCTTATGATTACTCAGACGGGCGGCGGCTGCCGCGCTTCAAACTACATTCACCTGCTCAGAAAGGCTCTTTCCAAAGCAGGACTTTCCCATATCCCCGTTATTTCGCTGAATCTTTCGGGGCTTGAAAAAAACAGCGGATTTTCCCTTACCCTGGGTATGCTTCGCCGGCTGATTGCCGCTATGACCTACGGCGATATGCTGATGCTGCTTGCAAATCAGGTGCGCCCTTACGAAAAAGTCAAGGGAAGCGCCGACAAGGTGGTTGACAAATGGGCGGAGCTCCTAACTTCGGAATTTGCCAAGGGCAGGGGCTTTGCGAAATCGGAAATGAGTGGCTATATGCAGAAATTCGCAGAGGATTTCGCCGCCATTTCCGCCGACCGCACCAAAAAATGCGTAAAGGTAGGCATTGTGGGAGAAATTTACGTTAAATTCTCCTCTCTTGCAAACAACCATTTGGAAGAATTTCTCGCCTCCGAGGGCTGCGAAGTCATGGTCCCCGGGCTTATGAGCTTTATTCTCTTTAAAATCGACAACCGAATGGAGGACATCAAGCTGTACGGCGGAAGCCGCGCCAAATTTGCGGTATGCAAGATACTTTTCGATTACATCAGCGGTATGGAACAGTTTATGATTGACATTATAAATAAGCAGGGAATTTTCAATCCCCCCACCGCTTATTCCCACCTGAAGAGCCTTGTTAAGGGTGTTGTTGGCTACGGAAGCAAAATGGGCGAAGGCTGGCTTTTGACCGCGGAAATGCTGGAGCTGATTGAAAACGGCTACGGAAATATCGTCTGCGCACAGCCTTTCGGATGTCTGCCAAACCATATTGTGGGAAAGGGTATGATTCGCCGTTTGCGCGAGCTGCACCCCGAATCGAACATCGTGCCCATTGACTACGACCCCGGCGCAACCCGTGTAAATCAGGAAAACCGCATAAAGCTTATGCTTTCCGTGGCAAGAGAAACCATGACGAAGGAAGAAAAGTCAAAGGCTTCAGCTGAAGCTGCCGAGAGGGCTTTCGCTAAAAATGAAGCTTAGTATACCGAGGTATGCCGAGAAAATCATCGAAAGGCTTGAGGGCTGCGGCTACGAAGCCCTCATAGTGGGAGGGTGTGTACGGGATGCACTCCTTGGAAGGATTCCGGGCGACTTCGACATAACCACCTCGGCACCCCCTGATGCTACTCTTGAAATATTTTCGTCAGACGGCTTTTCTGCCGTTCCCACGGGAATAGCTCACGGCACCGTTACGGTAATATACGAAAAAAACGCCGCAGAGGTAACAACTTATCGAATTGACGGGGAATACTCGGATTTTCGCCATCCTGCGGCAGTTAAGTTTACTCCCTCTCTTGAGGAAGATTTAAAAAGACGGGATTTCACCGTCAATGCCATGGCGTACTCGCACAAGCTCGGACTCGTAGACCTTCACGGAGGAATCGCCGACCTTGAAAATCGCATAATCCGCGCGGTAGGCGACCCTTACAAACGCTTCTTTGAGGACGCTCTGCGAATAATCCGCGGTATCCGGTTTTGCTCGGTGCTTGATTTTTCCATGGACGGGGATACAAAAGCGGCGGCAGCGGCATTGTCAGCAAACCTCTCTGAAATATCAAGGGAGCGAGTCTCCGGGGAGCTTTCAAAGCTCCTTATGGGAAAGGCTTCGGCTAAGGTTCTTCGCGATTTTCTGGAAATAATCGGCGGTGTCATGGGACTGTCGGGCAACATAGCTGCGGATTTTTCTCTCTTGACGGAATTATCCGCAGAGCTTTTTGTACGCCTCACCGCACTATGCCACGACCTTTCAGCCGAGGAGATACGCGGGCGCTTGCGAGCACTCCGTTTTGACGGAGAAACCGTAAATTTATCCGCCTGCTTAGCGGAAAACCGAGGCTGCAAAATAAGCGATTACACCGCCGCAAAGCAGCTCTGCCGCAAGGTTGGTATCCGGGCGGCGAGGGGCGTTGCCATGCTGAGAATTGCCGAGGGGACGGAAGACCTACGGGTACTTGAATACTTTCGTGATATTGAAGCCCGAGGGGAGTGCGTTTCTCTCAAAAATCTTGCGGTAAACGGCAGGGATTTGATGGAGCTTGGCATTGACGGCAAGGCTCTGGGCGAGGTTTTAGAGCATCTTCTCGACTCGGTTATTGAAAAAAAGGTCAACAATGAATTTGCGGAGCTTACAGCTTGGGCAGTCAAGTATAAAAATCACAAGGATGGTCAGATATGAAAGAGGTTCTTCTCTGTAAATACGGAGAGCTTATACTGAAGGGCGCAAATCGCTCGTATTTTGAAAATATGCTTCTGAAGGAGCTTAAAACCCGTGTAAAACGGGCAGGAAACTTTGAGGTGAGCGCTGCTCAAAGCACCATATACATTGAGCCTGCGGACGAGAGCTGCGATTTGGAGCTTGCTCTTGAGTATGCGAAAAAAGTTTTCGGCATCGTATCAATCGACAGAGCCTGCGTGGTTGAAAAGGATATGGCCGCCATAAAAGCGGCGGCAAAGGAATACCTGCCGCAGTTTCTTCGCGGAGCCGCATCCTTTAAGGCGGATGCAAGACGGAGCGACAAATCTTTCCCCCTAAAATCACCCGAGCTTATGCGCGAGGTGGGCGGGGCTGTACTTGAGGCCTGCCCAAGGCTTCGTGTTGACGTCCACAATCCCGAAATTGTCGTCCGGGTTGAAATCCGCGAAAGGGGCGCGTATCTCCATGCAGGGCAGATTAAGGGCGCGGGAGGGATGCCTCTCGGTTCAAGCGGAAAGGGACTGCTGCTCCTTTCCGGCGGTATCGACAGCCCCGTAGCAGGCTATATGCTTGCCAAGCGCGGCGTCACCCTTGAAGCTCTCCACTTTGAGAGCTTTCCATACACCAGCGAGCGCGCCAAGGAAAAGGTCCTTGAGCTGGCACGCCTTCTCTGCGAATACACCACACACATAAAGGTACACGTAATTTCCCTGACAAAAATTCAAGAGGAGCTTCGCCGTGCCTGCAACGAGGACTATTTCACAATCCTGCTCCGCCGCTACATGATGACTCTCGCCGAAAGGGTTGCAAGACGCAACAACTGCCACGCGCTTATTACGGGCGAAAGTCTTGCGCAGGTGGCAAGCCAGACCATGAAAGCCATTGAAGCTACAGACTCGGTTGTCAATATGCCCGTGTACCGTCCGTGCATCGGTCTTGACAAAGAAGAAATCGTCACCATAGCGCGAAAAATAGGCACTTTTGAAACCTCGATTCTTCCATACGAGGACTGCTGTACGGTCTTTACCCCCCGCCATCCCAAAACCCGGCCTGAGCTTGATGCGGTGCTTGCCGAGGAGGCAAAGCTTGACTTCGCCGCCCTCTGTGACGAGGCCTATGAAACCCTTGACACCATAAATATCCGCCTTGACGAAGGACGGTAAATTCAATATGTAAGGGGGAATTCCATATCCGCCCGAAATAAAATCCGCAGATTGAGTTATTCTTCTGCGGATTTTTTGATGAAAGCTCCAAAACAAGCATTGACTTCTATAGCATATTATGGTATAATAAGGTAAAGCGTTTAGGGCATTATAACCTAAATGTACCCACAAGGAGGAATATCTATGAAAAAATTGCTTATTACAGCCGTATCCGCACTTGCGCTGACTTTTGCGCTGGGAGTGACCGCTTTTGCGGCAGAGGATCAACCTAAAGAGCCATCTCTTCAGATACTTACAGATTCCTCTGATAGATATAAAGACATAAAGAAATCAGCATGGTATAAATCCGCCGTTGACGGAGTCTACTACTTTGGACTTATAGACGGTATCACAGTCAACACCTTTTGCCCCGATGAAACCACCGACCGTGCAACTCTCGTAACCGCTCTCTACCGAATGACAGGCGAGCCTGAGGTGTCTAAGGAGGTTCCGTTTACCGATCTTTCGGAGGATTGGTACAAAAATGCCGTGGCATGGGCATATGAAACGGGTGTTGTAAACGGCACGAGCGCCACTGCCTTTTCTCCCGATGCCAAGATAACTCGTGAGCAGATGGCGGCTATTTTCTTCCGCTATATGAGTTACATGGGCGGCAATATCGAATCCGCCTCTGACCTTGACATTTACCCGGATGCCGCAAAGGTAAACTCCTGGGCAAAGGACGCCTTTTCCTGGGCGTGTGCAGAAGGGCTTATCACAGGCAGCACCGGTTCTGACGGCGTAGTTAGACTCGCCCCCGCAGAGGGAGCGACTCGCGCGCAGGTAGCCACGATCGTTATGCGCTTCTGCCAGCGGTATCAGAGCATTTTTGATACAAAGGATGATCCGGCAGAGGATAACAGATATAAAACCTTCAAAAGCGAAGGAAACATAGGCCATACCGAAAGCAACTTTGGTTCGAGAAAGGAAGAAAGCGTTTTAACTCTTGACCACAGCCGGCTTTGGACATTTACAAAGGCGGACGGAGTTTATATCATAAAAGATAAAGATGGGGAAATCGGCAGACTTTATTCCGGTGCCGCGCCCGATCTTAAAAAATGGAAGATAGTGGACACCGCCAGTAAGAAAAACGGCACAACCACGATTTATCGCTATATTGAGAAGTACGGCTCGGGTGTTACACTCAGCTTCAGATACCGTTTTTCCTTTGAGCGCACAATAGATGGCACGGCCCATAATTACACGCTTGTTCTTGATTATGCTAAGATAAAAGATTCATCGGCACAGCGTATTCTCGATTATTCAAAAATCGACAAGATATATACAGACCAGGGATACGGGAAACTTTCAAATCTCAAGGATAAATACTTGTATTTTGTAGGAAATAGCTTTATCGGCTACTCATATATAGACTCTATTCTCGAAGAAATGTCGGAAAAATCCGGTTATGACCTCAAAATAGGTTGGAAGTGGATACCAAATTCAAGGATTGTCGATTTTTCCAAGGACCCCGGCATAATGTCTAGAATCAAAAGCGGAAGCTACGATGCGGTGTTTCTTTGCGGAATGTATGCTGCCGATGATGTAGATGCTATAAAAGATATTGTGTATGCGTGCCAGGCTTCGGGAGTGCAGCTTATACTTCTCCCCGCCCATAACGAAAACGCTTCCGTCATTGAAATGGTACAAAACAAATACCCGACAATACCCATAATAAACTGGAAAGAAGAGCTTGAAGCCCTTATAGGAGAAGGAAGAAGCTTTTGGTCCTTCTGCTATAACGATGGTGTAAATCATAGCAACAAAATAGCCGGTTATGTGGGCGCTCACATGATATTCCGCGCGATATACGGAAAAAACCCCTCGGTTACCGTAAGTGAGTACGTGAGCCAGGGTGAAGTAAATGGCGTGCTCGGCAGCTATGTTTCAAAAGCACGCGCTCGTATAATCTCGGTGCCAAATGTAAATTATTTTGACTGAAACGGTATTTAAACCCATGTGACCGAATTATACCGATACTTTTCCCGAAGCTCTGTTGATTAATGGAACCAAACGCCCCCGGCAGTCCATTTTGTCTGTCGGGGGCATCCTCATCCCCCTTTTTACAATTAAACTTATTACTGTTTACAAAATTGAAGTTGACAAAAAAAACTAGCCGAGGTATAATATCTAAAAACGCTGTTTCTATAGAAAGGGTAACCTTATGAAAAAACTTATAAAAATAACCGCTGCAGCCCTCTTCTCAATACTTTTGTGCTTACAGCTGGCATCCTGCCAAAATGAGGGCGAATCCGATGTCCCCACGGGCTTTAAGGAAATTTCAAGCGATGATGTGACATACGACCTGTTCGTCCCCGAAGAATGGACGGCGGACATATCTACCGGCGTCACCGCCGCCTACTATAGCGGTCAGGACCCCTCTAACATCTCCCTTATGGCTCAGGAGCTTGACAGAAGTGTTGACAGTGTTGAAGAATATTGGGCAAAATACGAGCCGTCACTCAAGAGCGTTTTCCCCGACCTTGAATACGTGGGAGAGCCGGATTCCGGCACTCTTGACGGCGTACCCGCGGTACAGTATACCTATACCGCCACCGTGACAAATACCGCCTACAAATTCATGCAGCTGGTAGCCTTTAAGGATTCAACCGTATACGTCTTCACCTATACCGCCACTGCCGATAATTACGACACGCACATCGGGGAAATCATTGATATCCTCAAAAACTTCAAGTTTCACTGATATGAACAGTATCTACTTCGACAACAGCGCCACCACCCCTCTGCTTCCGGAAGTACGGGAAGAGGTGTGCCGCGCCATGGATATTTTCGGGAATCCTTCCTCTCTCCATTCCATGGGAGTTGAGGCAGAAAAGCTCGTTTCGGGCGCAAGATGTGCCATTTTGTCCGCCATCGGCGTTAGGCAATTATCCAAAATCGCCGAGCGTTCCTTGATTTTCACCGCCGGCGGTACTGAAGCTGACAACCTGGCTCTTCTCGGCGTGGCAACGGCAAAAAATTTCCCCGCGGGAAAGAAAATAATTATCTCCGACAGCGAGCACCCTGCTGTCCTTGAGCCGGCGGCGGCCTT
>JAZNUF010000040.1:0-1894 GCA_045592185.1 Candidatus Flemingiibacterium sp. | reverse complement strand
CCTTCATATAGTCCGCCATGGGAGGGAGATCGCCTTCGCCCACGAGCTTATACACGACCTTGCCGTTTTCTTCCACGGAGTCCTTGATATGCACGTGCTTAAGTCGGAGGCCAAGCGGTCTTAGGAAGACAAGAGGCAAGTCCAACTCCTTGGCTCACAGAACGACATGGCTACGATCCGACTTGCCTTCATATAGTCCGCCATGGGAGGGAGATCGCCTTCGCCCACGAGCTTATACACGACCTTGCCGTTTTCTTCCACGGAGTCCTTGATATGCACATGCTTGATGAACATGCCGAGGTTTCTGATGGTGGTTTCGGGAGACTCGCCGTTGAAGCGGTAGGGATGGTTGAAATCCCAGAGTGCGGCTACATTGTCGCTTGCGATCTGAGCGAGAACATCGGCAAGGCGTGCGGTATCGGAATAAACGCCGTTTGTTTCGATGAGGAGCATGACCCCTGCTTCTTCCGCGATGGGCGCAAGAACCTTCATGGGCTCGATTACGTTTGCATCGTCGAAGTCGGTGGTGGGTTCCGCTGTCAGGTCGCCCAGGACTCTGATGCAGGGAGTGCCCAGCTCCTTTGCCAGCGCGATATATTTCTTCAGCTCTTCGATGTTTTCGTCCCTCTTATCCGCAAATCTGAGTGCACATCCGGATGAAAGGCAGCAGATTTCCAGCTTCAGCTTCCTGAGTTGAGCCTTGGTCTTTTCGATATTCGCCTCGCAGAAGGGAGATGCATTTACGTCAAAAATATCTCCGCCGAGACCTCTGATTTCGATTCCGTGGAATCCGAAGTCCTTCGCCATGGAATAAATGTCAGTCCATGCAAAATCGGGACAGCCCAGTGTTGAAAACGAAATTTTCATAACGGTTTACCTCATTGTATATAGATAGAATTTGTTTGTATATTTATGAATGGCATGTTGGATGATGAAAACATAAAAAATCCGCGCCCCATAAAGAGACGCGGATGAAATTCCTCGCGGTACCACTCTTTTTCGATACAAAAATGTATCCTCAAAAGGCACATCATAATGCCTGTCTCCTTTAACGGTGAGCTTCCGTACACGTCTACTCGCGGTGAACTTTCGGGTGTCTGCTTGGGGGTGAGGAAAATTCGTTTTGCCTACTGTCTCGCACCGACCGACAGCTCTCTTTGCGGCTCTGCGGATTTTTTATCCCCGTCAACGCATTTGAAATATTATGGTACGTATTATAGCACAGCAATCAGCCGATGTCAAGGGCTTCTGAATAATAATTCATATGAATTTTTTGTGAATTTCTACTGACTTACAGCAATAATATATGCTCTATCACTGCCCATACGCCTTCGTATTCAGCTTCTGCAGCTTCCTTTACTTCCAGACGTGCATTGGCAACAGCGCATCCGTGGAATCGGGTAATCATAGCCATATCGTTCATATTGTCGCCGACACAGTAGATTTTATCCGCCTCCACTCCAATCACTTTGGCGTATCTTGCCACACCCTGTCCCTTGTCGATTCCTTGCGGGGGAATATCAATGCAGATGCCGTTCTGGAGAGCATTGACGGTATCTCCCCAGCGGCGGTTGATTTCAGCTGCGGCTTTTGCGGCATACTCATCCTCACGGAAGTGGGTATTCAGATGGGTGAATTCGGTGATTTTGTCGGATTTTTCGGGGGGAAGGGCGTTCTTTGCGTATTCTTCGCTGATGGCGTATGTGGTACGCTGTCTTTCGACCAGGCAGCTCAGATAGGTATGCCATTCGTTCCCGAGATATTCGGTGATCCGGCGGATTGTACCGTTTGTGTTTTTTGCATTTTCGCACCAGAGGTATGTTCCGTCGGTGTTGATTGCCATAGCACCGTTGAGCGCGAGCACGAAGTCAAATTCGATGCCTTCTTTGACGAG
>JAZNUF010000039.1:0-4087 GCA_045592185.1 Candidatus Flemingiibacterium sp. | reverse complement strand
CCGACCCCGAAAACTCTACCCTCTCTCATCACATAAATCAAGCAATCAAGGCTCACGGCTCCATGCAAAAGGATGTGAACTACATCGTCAAGGACGGGGAAGTGCTTATCGTTGATGAGTTCACAGGCCGTATCATGCCCGGTCGCCGCTATTCTGACGGACTCCATCAGGCAATCGAAGCCAAGGAGCACGTGGATATTCAAAAAGAGTCGAAAACTCTCGCCACCATCACTTTCCAGAATTTCTTCCGTCTGTATAAGAAGCTGTCCGGCATGACCGGTACTGCTCTTACCGAAGAAAATGAATTTCGCGAGATATACTCTCTTGACGTGGTTGAAGTTCCTACCAATATGCCTATGATTCGCCGTGACCACAGCGATGTGGTTTACAAGACTGTCCGCGGCAAATACAATGCTATAGTGGAACAGGTAAAAGCCTGCCATGAAAAAGGTCAGCCCGTCCTTATCGGTACGGTGTCTATAGAAAAATCCGAGGAGCTTTCAAAGAAGCTGAAGCTTAACGGAATACCCCACGTAGTATTAAACGCAAAATATCACGAAAAAGAAGCGGAAATTGTCGCTCAGGCAGGTAAGCTTGGCGCGGTAACCATCTCCACTAACATGGCAGGACGCGGTACGGATATTATGCTCGGCGGTAACGCGGAATTTCTCGCAAAAAATGACCTTCGCCGTCTTGGTTATGACGAATCGGTTGTTGTTTTGGCTACGGGTATGTCTGACGATGTGGAGGATATTGTTTTAGAAGCCCGCCAAAAATACTATGAATTCCTCGAAAAGCACAAACTTGAAATTGCCCCCGAATCCGATAAGGTTCGCGAGGCGGGAGGTCTTTTCATCATCGGTACGGAACGGCACGAAAGCCGCCGTATAGACAATCAGCTCCGCGGACGTTCCGGACGTCAGGGCGACCCCGGCGAATCCCGTTTCTTCCTATCCCTTGAGGATGACCTCATGCGTCTTTTCGGAAGTGAAAGAGTTCTCGGCGTAGTCGAAAGACTCGGTCTTGAAGAAGATCAGCCCATTGACGCGGCAATTCTTTCAAACGCCATTGAGGGAGCGCAAAAGCGTCTTGAGGACGCTAACTTCCAGCGCCGTAAAAACGTCCTCAATTATGACGATGTAATGAATCAGCAGAGAAATATTATTTACAATCAGAGAAGAAGCGTGCTTGACGGTGCCGATTTGCGCGATACCGTCCGTTCTATGATTGACGAAACCATCGACAACGCCGTTGGAAACTTCATTTCCGGCGAAACAAATGCCGATTGGAATCTTGACGGGCTCCGCAACTATTTCTTCGGACTTCTTTGTACCGCTGATGATTTTAAATATGACGAGGAAACCATAAAATCCGTAACACCTGAGGATATATCCTCACTGCTCCACGAGCGTGCCGACAAGCTTTATGCTACGAAAGAAGAAGCCTTCGGAGAACGTATGCGCGAAATCGAAAGAGCATTGCTTCTTAGAGCTGTAGATACTAATTGGATGAATCACATTGATGCCATGGATGACCTGCGCGGTTCTGTAGGACTCCAAGCCTATGCACAGCGTAATCCCATCAACGAATACCGTTTCATTGGCGCAAATATGTTTGACGATATGGTAGCGCAAATTCGCGAGGATACCACACGGACAATTCTTGCAATCCCCACTAAAAAGGAGCAGGAAATAAAGCGCGTGGAAGTGGCAAAAGCAATATCTGCAGGCTTCGCCGGCGGTCCTGTAAGACGTCCCGCGGCACCGTCTTCTGCGGCATCAGGCATCGTGAGCGCGACTGCTGCAAAGCCGGCCGCCAAGGTTGGCAGAAATGATCCCTGCCCCTGTGGAAGCGGAAAAAAATACAAAAAATGCTGCGGAAGCGGTGACGTTACCGAATAATATACTTCCCCGTGTTCCATCTGGGGACACGGGGAAATTTTTAAAGGAATTGAAAAATGGGCTTTGGATTACTTTTTATCGGATACTTCTTTATGCTGTTCATCCCACTCAGCGAGCTTGATTTGCTGCCGAATCTTGCTCCCGTTGGGTGTGTTATAATGTTTTTGGGGCTTCAAAGACTGATAAGATACGCGGCAAACTGTACTTCATTCAAGCATTCACTCCCCTTCATGGCGGCTTTATTTATGTCAACACTTGCCTCGTTTATTTTTTCCGTCATTGGTGTGGATTCTTCCTTGGCTGAATGTATCGAAATTCTCAATTCCCCTTTACTTTCTCTTTATTCGATAATGCTGTTTCTCGGAATACACAAGCTCTCGGCAGAGGTAGAACTTCCGAAAGTTTCCGCAAGGGCAAGGCGAATGATAACTCTTTCGTTGGTTTACGGACTTCTTTCAATGACTTCGGGAATCTGTCAGATTATTTTTGTAGGTAAAGACGGACTTTCAACAAACATTTTAGCACTGCTTCATTACTCCGACTTCGCCGCATATATTCTCGAGCATCTTTTCTTATTTATGACTCTCGCACTCATTTTCACCTGCTATATGCGTATTTGCCTTGAAGGTGATGAAGATATGCTTCCCAAAGACAAATCACAAAGAAAGCGCAAATAATCCCACTGAAAGGAGCTAGCGTGAAAAATAATTTTTCACGCGGGTTTTGTGGCTTTCTTTGCGCTTCCCGCAAAGATTTTGCTCCGCAAAATCAGCCCCAATTCCCCAGAAAGGCAAGCTTTCGCAAACGAAAGCTATGGTAATTTTTATGAAAGCCAACACTCAAACTCCTAAAAAGCGGCTTGGCTACGGCTGGTTTATTGCCGCCGTCATATTTCTCTTCAATCCGTGTATCAATATAATCGACATACTTCCCGACTTCTTCGGTTATCTGTTTTTAATTTGCGGACTGACAAAATGGGCAGACCTCTACCTCGGTATGAGAGTTGCGGTTGATAATCTTTCAAAGCTGCGGATTGTCATGCTTGTAAAAATGCTTGCCATCCTGCTCGTACCTGTAGTGGATGAAAACTGGGTGCTCATTTTGACCTTTGGATTCGCAATTATTGAGCTTATGTATCTCCTTCCCGCATTAGGCAAGCTTTTTGACGGGATGGACTATTTTGCCACCAGGTTTGACAGTCAAACGCCAATCATGAACGTGAAAAACGTCCGTGCCTTTACATATATTTTTTTCATACTAAAGGCAGCTCTTACACTTCTTCCTGAACTTTGTGCCCTCTCGGACTTTGAATATTCGGGCTATGTGACCTCCGGTGTGCAAACGGATTTTGCCGATTTCAGAAACCTTTTTATCCTGGTAAACATTTTCTTCTCAGTACTGATGGGAATTTTGTGGCTTGTGAATATTGTCCCATATATAAACAGAATTGCTGCGGATACTCCTTTTTTAAACAGAGTTTTAGCGTCATACGACAGCGAAATTGCCTGTGACAAAGCCCTCTCTCTCCGCCGCAATACAAAAAAAACAATTACTTTTACAGTCGCTGCCTTGGCATTTATCCCGAACTTTGCTTTCGATGAATTTAACGTAGTGCCAAATTTTATGGTGGGAATTTTCGTGCTTGCGGCATTAGTATACCTTAAACGCTTAAGAAAGCCATCAAAGCTGCTTACAATTTTCGCTGTAGCTTCCACAGTTGTATCTGCCGCTTCATATTCTTTGTCCGTCATATTTGAATCTATCCACGGTATAGATATCATAAGATACCGTCCCGATGCTTTTGACGCCATCGCTCTTTACGATGTCACTCGTGTGGCTGCGATTGTGGAGTATGTGGTTCTGTTAACTTTACTGATTCTGTTGTTTTTGGAGCTCAGGAAATTTATCCCCTGCCTGCTCGCCCCTGCGAAGACCGATGATAAACGCCTTGCCGCTATTGAGGAGGCTAATACAAAATCCATTAAAGGACAGCTCACGGGCGCACTTGTTGCCTTGATTTTTGCAGTTTTACTGAATGGAGTCTATTCGATAATTCGCGCAATGATACCGGCTCCAATATGGGCAATTCCTTTCTTTGTATCGGCTATATGCGTAATTTGCGTTAGTAATATGTTGTTCAGGCTATACGAAAAAATAGAGTACAAATATCTTTAAACCTTAAAGGG
>JAZNUF010000038.1:0-10823 GCA_045592185.1 Candidatus Flemingiibacterium sp. | reverse complement strand
GCTTTCGCGCTAGTAAAAGCTTCCTTTCTACCCGATACAAGTATCGCGTGGGAGTTGGGGCTGGTTTTGCGTGGCAAAATCGCCGCCGCTTCGGTGGCGAAAGCCACAAAACCCGGCATGAAAAAGTATTTTCACGCTATTATCCCCTCGTCATGATATATATAATTTTATCCCATTTTCGTTTATTTGTCAATAGTACCGTCACAGCCGTGATTTTTCCCGTATAAAACGAAATAGGGGCTGCCGTAAACCGGCAACCCCTCTACTCGTATTAAAGACTTACGCCTCTTCGTTAATAACCTGCTCGCCCTTATAGGTTCCGCAAGCTCTGCAAACTCTGTGTGCGAGATTGTACTCACCGCACTTCGGGCACTTTACCATACCCGGCATATCGAGCTTCCAAACATTACTTCTTCTCTTGTCACGTCTCGCACTGGAGACTTTCTTCTTTGGTACTGCCATTCCACGACACCTCCTTAATTGTATAACATTTTATATTATACATCAAATATTTCTATTTTTCAAGTAGTTTTTGCAAAATTGCCAGCCTTGGGTCAATTTCTTTCTTCGGGCAATCGCAGTCGCCCTCATTAAGATTCTTGCCGCATTTCATGCAAAGCCCTTTGCAATCCTCCGAGCAGACCTCCCTCATGGGGAACTCCATCATCAACTGCTCGACAGCCAGAAGCTCAATGTCAAGCTTTCCGTCAACGACTTCAACATAATCTTCGCCGTCATCCTCGGAAGTATTGGCAAGCTCACCGCGGCTCACCACAGTACGTTCAAAACCCACCTTAAAGCATCTTTCAAGGGGCTTAAGGCACCGGGCACATTCCGCGTTATAGGACACATCTACCCAGGCAGTAAGCCTTACATATCCGCCCATATTGACGATTTCGCCGCCGATATGCTGCCGTCCCACAAGCTCTACGCCGTCAATCTTCGTGTCAAAGGGAAATTCTCCCTCAGCGATGGAAAAATCGTAATCAATGGGCATTTTACTGATTTCCCCGGAAAGGATTTTCCGTACATCAAGTGCCATGATTACACCTCCATTTTTGACCGACACAAACTACTAACTAATTAATTATATATTATTTTATCGGATTTGTCAAGAGTTATCGAAAAATAATCAAAATTTGTTCACATTGTCCTACGGCCTTCAATGGCTCTCATGAGCGTAACCTCATCGGCATACTCAAGCTCTCCCCCAACGGGAATACCGTAAGCAAGGCGAGAAACCTTGATTCCAAGGGGCTTTACAAGCTTTGTCAAATACATGGCGGTCGCCTCACCCTCAACGGTGGGATTGGTGGCAATGATGATTTCCGCCACATCGCCCTTTGACAATCTTGACAAAAGCTCGGCGATTTTTAACTTATCCGGGCCGATTCCCTCCATAGGAGAAATGGCGCCGTGAAGCACATGATACAGCCCTTTGTACTCTTTGACCTTCTCAAGGGACATTACCGCTTTGGCGTCCTCCACTACGCAGATGACCGACCGGTCCCGTGTGGAATCCGCGCAGATGGGACAAATATCCCCATCGGAGATATTCTGACAAACCGCACAGCTTTTGACGGATTTCTTTGCATCCCTTACGGCATCGGCAAAAGCATTCGCCTCCTCATCCGAAAATTCAAGAACGGAAAAAGCAAGGCGCACCGCGGTTTTCTTTCCTATGCCCGGAAGCCGTCTGAACTGCTCAATCAGCCTTTCAAGCGGAAGAATATATTCCGCCATGACCTACTAAAAGAGTCCCGGAACGCTCAGGTCGCCGGTAATTTTCTGCATTTCGGAAGCGTTTGTGTCTTCAACCTTTTTAATTGCCTCGTTTACCGCCGCCACAAGTGTGTCGCAAAGAGTTTCAATATCATCGGGGTCAACGATTTCGGGTTTAATATCAATATTTTTAATTTCCTTCTTGCCGTTTATCTTAACGGTGACAACGCCACCACCTACAGATACGTCATATTCTCGCTCGTCAAGCTCCTCCTGCAGGGAAGCCATATCCTCCTGCATTTTTTGTGCCTGCTTAAGCATTGCGCTCATATTCTGAGGGCCGCCGCCCATGCCTCTTGGTAAACGTGCTTTCATTGTTTTGGTTCCTTTCGGTTTTAATTATTATTTATCGGCAAAATCAGCCAGCTCGTCAAGTGCCGGGCTTCTGTCGTCCCTCTTTTCGGGAGCATATTCAAGCTTCACAAGGGCAGCGTCCAACCGCCCATCCTCAAAGGTATTGAGAATCTCAAGCATTTCGCCGAACATATTTGTTATAATGGTAAGTGCCATTTTGTTGCTTGTCCGTATATGAATAAAGGAATCGGTATTAACCGTAAAGCCCTTAGAGGATTCTCTCAAAAGACTTCCGAGCATCATATCCCTCTCGCTGCACTTTTCAAGGAACTCCGTCCAATAGGGCAGCTGCTTGTATTCCCGTTTAACTGCAGGCTTTTCAGTTTCGGCTATTTCCTCCTTGACAGCCTTTTCGGGCTTTTTGGGGGACTTTGGCTTCTCCTCGGCAGGGCTCACCGCCGCTGGTCGGTAAGCGCCGGATTTCAACTTATCCTCAAGCATCGCAATTCTCGAAGCAAGCGCCTCATTGGTAGCAGAAAAGCGTTCATCGCACATACGGATAAGCGTCATTTCGGCAGTCAGCCGTTTCGATGCGCCGGCAGAGCGAAGGGTCAAAAGGGCGCTGTCAAGTAGCTTTGCGTGATAGATAATCGTTTCAACAGACAGCCGTCCTGCCGTTTCCATAAGGCTATTAAACTGTCTTTCGGACAAATCAAGATATTCCCGTGAATTTTTGGTAGTCTTAACCACGAGCATATCCCGATAGAATGAAATAAGCTCCTGCCAAAAAACAGCCATGTCTTTACTTGACATAAACAGCTTTCCGATTTCAGCGAAGATTGTATCATAATCCTTTTGGCAGACCGCTTCGATGACTTTAATAATCACCTCGCGTCCGCCCGTGCCGGCAATTTCCTCCACAAGCTCAGCCGTAACGGGTTTGTTTTCACCCGAGCAAAGCTCCAATAGAGATACGGCATCGCGCATACCGCCCTGAGCAAGGGACGCCAGCATGAACGCAGCCTCATGGTCAAGGACAATACCCTCATTTTCCGCAATATACTCAAGTCTTGCGGCAATGACATCGCTGGAAATTCTTCGAAAATCAAAGCGTTGGCAACGGGAAAGGATGGTTGCCGGAATTTTCTGCAGCTCTGTGGTTGCAAGGATAAACATAACATAGGGAGGCGGCTCTTCAAGGGTTTTGAGAAGAGCGTTGAAGGCGCTTGCCGACAGCATATGCACCTCGTCAATGATGTAAACCTTATATTTCATTTCTGCCGGAAGATACTCAACCTCCGAGCGAATCTGACGTATATCGTCAACGCCGTTGTTGGAAGCGGCATCCATTTCCACAATATCAATACAGCTTCCAAGGTCGGCGGATCTGCAGGCATCACATTTTCCGCAGGGATTGCCTCCCACGGGGTTTTCGCAGTTCACGGCCTTGGCGAGAATTTTCGCGCAGGTTGTCTTACCTGTTCCGCGAGAGCCGCAGAAAAGATAAGCGTGGGAGGTCTTTTTGTTTTCCACAGCATAACGGAGAATTGACGTAATATGATCCTGACCGCAAACATCGGAAAAACTTTGGGGCCGCCATTTTCTGTATAACGCCTGATGCATAAACCTACCTCCCGTTAAAAAATCGGACAAGCCATAAAATAAGACCACACACCAAAAACTCGAACTGAATCCATGAGCGTGAAAACCGGCATATGCTCGGGACAGGCACTCTTGCGGCACATCGGAGCGACCGCTTAATGCTGCTTGGTTCCCCACCTGACATGGTTCACGGCTTCCGATTGCGCAAGACCCATCCGTCAACACATAAAATCCGAAGTGCAGACCACACAGAATCAGCCCTTATTTAAGGAATCCACCCCTGCTTCAGCGGATTGCAGGCACAAGGCACCGCTAATTCCCCGGCTGGTATGGCCTTATTTTATAACTTGTCACATTAATATATTATAGCAGATTTTTTCTAATAATGCAAGGGGTTTTATAAAATTAACATTGGGTATATATCTTTTATTCTGTCCGGCGGAAATTTTAATCTTCACCGCCGCCGTATCTTTCATAATAAAACAGATATTGCTGTGCCACACCGGCATAATTTCCGAGGGCAGAGATGTCAAGTCCATAGGGGTAGTATTTGGCGAGAACCCGTTTTATCCACACGTCAACCGGAAAGGCTTCGGTTTTACCAAAGCCGAAAAGCATAGCGCACGCCGCAACCTTCGGGCCGATTCCCTTGACGGCGCGCAAAAGCCTTTCCGCTTCCTCGGGTGATGCCGCCATGACCGCATCGAAATCAAGCTCTCCGCTTATCGCCTTGCAGGCCGCATCGTATATATATTTTGCACGAAAGCCGGTGCGCAGAGCAAAAATCGCCGTCTCACCCGCATCGGCAAGCGCTTTTGCCGTGGGGAAAGAATAGTATGCCTTTTCACCGCAGTAAATGGGCTCGCCGTAGGCTTCGCACATAGCACTAATGATTTTCTTGATTCTCGGAATGTTGTTGTTTTGCGAAATGATAAAGGAACAGACCGTTTCCCACGGCTCCTGACGAAGTATGCGGATTCCCTCTCCCAATTTCATGGCACGGGGCATAACCGTATCTCTGCCGTCCGTTGCCGCCGCAAACCGTTTTTCAATATCCACTCGCATCTCCGAATAATCGGCATCAAGAGCAAGATAATGCCGCCATATCCCCTCATAATCCCCGATGGTAGTATTATAAATCACCACCGAATCGGGGGAATCCTGTCCCAGCCGTATGTATCTCCCGTGGGCAACCCCTTCGAATTCCCATTTATGCCGCGGCCTTTCCACAGGGTCGAAGCGGAAGCATTGTCCACAGTCGAATATTTGCGATATATCAAAGTTTGCAAGCCTCGAAACGCGGACGGTATCTTCCGATACAGCCACCGCTTCGGGCTGAGTACCTGTACAAATCATTGCCCATTCTCCGAAAATTTATAAATTACCTCTTGCTTTATTTTAATTATAACAGTATAATATTAATAAGTCAAGTGAAAAAGGAGTTATTCCATGGAGAAAATATATACCATACCCGTGAACGAAGCCTTTGAAGCCTCCGAGTCAGACCATTCCTGCGGATGTCCCTTCTGCTCACTTTATAACCGCCTTGAGGAAAACGAGCTTGAATTGATTCTCGGCGCGTCCATGATGGAGCCGGATGTGCGAATAAAGACCAACGAGCTTGGCTTTTGCAAGACTCACTACGATATGATGTTCACTCGCAAAAACCGTCTTGGCATGGCGCTGATGCTTGAAAGCCATCTTGATGAGCTTCGCCGGGAAACAAACAAGCACGGACTTGCCTCCATCGGCTCTGACCCCATGAAGCGATTTTCCAAATTGGAGGAAAGCTGTTATATCTGCGAAAGAATCAACTTTTCCTTTGAAAAGATGATGGAAACCGCCGTACTCCTATGGGAAAAGGACTCGGATTTCAGAAGAAAGCTCCGAGCTCAGCCCTACATATGCCTGCCTCATTATCGGATGTTTGCCGAATACGCCAAGCGCGGGCTTCCCAAAAAGCTTTATTCCGATTTTTACAAGGAGCTTTCAGAGGTGGTTGGAAACTACTTCGACTCCTTACGGGAGGATGTCAGCTGGTTTTGCAAGAAGTTTGACTACCGATACGATGCCGAGCCTTGGGGCAACGCTAAAGACGCAGTAGAACGGGCAATCAAGTTTACATCAGGTGATATGCATAAAAACAATAAATAGAAATGATTTTCCAAGATGAAGCGTACCTTTTGGTGCGCTTCTTTTTGAATCCGCATTTTAATAAATTATGGCAATGTGCACAAATTTGCACAAATTCGGGCACCATTCGAGAGCTTTTATGCGGGAAAATCTGTGCAATATTGACAAAAAGCTGAAATTTGCTTGATTTTATCCGGGAAATGGGGTATAATGTAATGGTGCTGTATTAAATCCCGAAGGACCTATAGCACAAGAACGGAGATTTATTTATGCAAAATCTAAAACCCCATATCCGCCGTGTCGGTGCGTTTGTCAAAAGCCACGCCCTGACGCTGCTCTCCACCTTTGCCCTCGCGGCAGCTGTTGCCTACATAGCAGCGGTTTGTTCCTGCGATGTGGCAATCAGTGTAGGAGTAAACGGAACGGACTACGGCTACATAGATTCCGCAAATACCGTTATACAAGCCACAACAGTTGTGGGTAACGAAATTTACAAGGCATCGGGCGGTGAATACACTCCCGATATAAATATAAGTTACGATATGGACCTTGTAATGGGTAAGAAAAACCTTACCGGCACACAAATTGCGGATATACTTTGGTCTTACTGCCGCGAAGATTTCTGCGAAGCGTATATGCTGTATGTAGACGATGTTCGCGCTGCCGCTTACGAAAGCGGAGATGAGCTTTATTTGCTCCTTGATGAAATCGAAGCGGAAATACTTGATTCGGTATCCGAAGGCTTCAGTAATGTTAAATTCTCGAATCGTTTGAGAATCGAAAAGCAGCTGTGTGAAAAATCCATGCTTAAAAGCCTTACGGAAATCAACGAGCTTCTTAACCCTCTATTCGAGGAACAGCGCATTGCCCTTGAAGCTTCCTACGCCGCAAACACGGTCAAGGAAGGCATTAGACGAGGAATCACCTCCTTTAGCGCAACCTCACCGCTACTTAGTGAAGTGCCCATGGTAATGGTGGACGCTTCCAAGGTATCAGGCTCCGAAACCGACTTGGTACTTGATTACAGTTTTGCAAATACCTATACCTCTGTTGAGCCATTGGCTTTCAGAACCGTTTATATAGCCGACAACGAGGGCTACATCGGAACTGAAAAGGTAATGACCGCGGGTGTTGACGGAACAAAAGAAGTCACTTATGAAATTCTTTACGACACCGAGGGCAATGTAATCGGACATAATGTATTATCCGAAACAGTCATTACAAAAGCGGTTGATGAAATAATCGCGGTAGGAACACTTGAGAAACCCGAATGTGAGCCTACGGGCAGATTTATTTGGCCCTGCGAAGCACCAAAAGGCGTATCCTCCTATTACGGCTGGCGCGACCTTTACGGCAAAGCCGACTTCCATTTGGGTATAGATATTCCTGACAGTAAAGGCTCGTCCATATGGGCCGCCGATGGAGGCGAGGTCATTTGGGCAGGTCATACTCCCTCCTATGGACTTAGCGTAAAGATTCAGCACGGTAACAAAACAACCGTTTATGCTCACCTTGATGACGTGTTTGTAAAGGTAGGCGACAAGGTTTTCCAAGGGCAGGAAATCGGAACTATGGGCGACACGGGCGTTGCTTACGGAATTCATCTCCATTTTGAGATAAGAATAAACAACGTGACAGTTGACCCAATGAACTATCTGCCTTAAAAAGAGAATAAAAAACTGTGGGGTGATACGTCTGACGTATCACCCCGTTTATTGTATATTCGCCTTTCAGCCCTCTACTGCCGCACACTCGCCGCATTCGCACTGAGCTTCTTGCGCCGCTGCAACTTCTGCCGTTGCAAGCTCCTTGTTATATGCATCAATTACCGCTTCCTCCAAGGTGGCTCTGAAGGCTGCATTAATCGGGTGAACTATGTCCCTGTAAGTATTATCGGGATTCTTTCTGCTGGGCATTACGATAAAATATTTGTCCCTTGCGTTGATAACCTTGATGTCGTGTACTGCGAGCTGACCGTCAAAGGTTACAGAAATAATCGCCTTCATGGGGCCTTCATCAAAAAGCTTGCGAACTTTAATATCTGTGATAACCATTTTTTCTCCTCCGTTTTGCCCTCGGCGAGTCTTGCTCACGTTCCGTTACAGGGCTGATTTTTATTATTTCTGAAATTGCCGGAGTTTTCTCAACTCCATAAACATTATACCGCCAAAATGTGAAAATTATGCAATCATTTTTTGAAATTTATAAGGCTGTAAAGCAAGTTTTTTATGAAACTTGTTCGTATCTTTTGTGAATTACGCACCCATAAGCATAATTTGACGTAAATTTATCGTAAAAGACTTTTATTTTTACGTTTATTGTGGTATAATGTATTGTAGTAAATATTAGGGCTTGCCGTTAATAAATTCATATTTTAGGGGAGATACCATGTACACAAGCTATAACAAATCTCAGCTTGACCAAATATTCTCAGAGCCTCGCTCGGTGTATTTTATAGGCATCGGAGGAATCAGTATGTCCTCGCTTGCTCATATCGCCCTGTCAATGGGGCTGTGTGTGGGCGGTTACGACCGCACCCCCTCCCATATTACCCGCGCCCTTGAAGTGGGGGGCGCCGACATATACTATGAGCTGTCACCCTCTCACATTGACCTCTATGACGTTATTATCTACACCGCCGCTATCCCAATGGACAACGAAGAATTGGCATCTGCCCTTGAGTATGACCGTCAGGGGAAAAAATTCTGCATCTACCGTGCGGATTTTCTCGGTTGGCTCATGAGCGCATATAAAAACAGAATCGGCGTTGCGGGTATGCACGGCAAAAGCACCGCCACATCAATGATTTCCCACGTTTTTCTCGCCGCAGAGCTTGATCCCACCATCGTATCGGGCGCAGAGCTTGAAGCCATCGGCGGTGCATACCGCATCGGCAGAGGGGAAAGCTTTATTATGGAAGCCTGCGAATATCAGGATTCTTTCCTCTCATTTACCCCCAATATTGCCGTGATACTTAACATTGATATGGATCACCCCGATTATTTCAAGGACATTGAGCAGATAATCACATCCTTTAAAAACTACCTCGCCATCGCCGAAAAGGGCTTCGCGGTGGTAAATGCCGACAGCGAAAATGTCCGTCTTGCCTGCGAGGGCTACAAAGGGCAGATAGTTCGATTCGGCTGTTCCGAGGAGGCAGATTTCCGCCCCGAGAATATAAGCTTCACGGGCGGATGCGCGGAATTTGATATTATGAAAAAAGGCGAGCTTTTCACCCATGTACGCCTTAAGGTGCCGGGAGAGCATAACATAAAAAACGCCCTCGCCGCTGCCGCTGTGGCGGACATCTGTCATATCCCCCCTGAGGCAATTTCCGCAGGGCTTGAAAGCTTCACGGGCGCAAAGCGGCGCATGGAGCTTCGAGGATACGTATCAGGGCTCACAGAGGACGCGAAAGTGCCCTTGTACGATGATTACGCCCACCACCCCACCGAAATAAGGGCAACCCTTTCCGCCGCCCTGAAATGCGGCTTTAAGCGAGTTTTCGTGGTGTTCCAGCCCCACACTTATTCGCGTACTCATGAACTGTTCCATGAATTTTCCACCTCATTTAATGGGGTTAATTTGGTTCTTGCCGACATTTATGCTGCCCGCGAAGACAACATCTTCGAAGTCAGCTCCGAAAAATTGGCGGCTGAAATAAGCGGCGCCGTATATCTGCCCACAAATGAAAAACTCGCCGCATATCTGCGGCAAAATCTCACCGATGGCGATATGCTTATCGTCATGGGCGCAGGAGATATCATTAAGCTTGATAAATTACTGCTGCAATAATATCCCATCAAAGACATCATCCCCCGACCGCTGGGTCGGGGGATGTCATTTTTACCTAGTATTATTTGCAGAAAATTTCTACATAATTGTTGATGGCATCCTTGATAACCTTTACCGCAACATCTCTGCCTGCAACTTCGTTGACTGCTGTTTCCTTGCCTTCAAGGTTTTTGTAAACCTTGAAAAAATGGCGCATCTCGTCAAAGACGTGAGATGGGAGCTGATCAATGCTGTCGTAATGGTTATATGTGGGGTCGGAGAAAGGAATAGCGATGATTTTTTCATCGTTTCTGCCGTTGTCTATCATGGATATTACTCCTATAGGATAAGCGCGCACCAAAGTCAACGGTTCAAGGGATTCTGAGCACAGGAGCAGTACGTCAAGAGGGTCTTGGTCGTCACCGTAAGTGCGCGGAATGAATCCGTAGTTTGCAGGATAGTGAGTTGATGTGTAAAGGATTCGGTCGAGCATGATTAGTCCCGTTTCCTTGTCAAGCTCATATTTTTTCTTGCTTCCCTTTGAGATTTCAACTACGCAGACAAAATCTTGGGGGTTGATTCGTTTTGGTGAAATATCGTGCCATATATTTGACATTTTTTAACTCTACCTTTCGCGAAGCGAAAATTTCCTTTCTGTTTCAAACTCACTCTCTTGAAATCGCCGTCACTTCTTAAGTGTTCCCAAAAAACAGTGGTGTTCGTGCTAAGAGATATGAGAGGTATTCGTCCTTGATTAACAATGCCGCACACCACTTGTTAAGCGGATGCGGCATTTTTTGTTATTTGATTACGTTAACCTTGATGGTTCCCTCAAGCTTTTCAATCTCAGCTACAATATTTGCTATTGCGCTATCGTCAACATTGCCCACAATTTCAACGATTGTGTAGGCATAATCCTTCTTGGAACGGTTTACCATGTTTTCAATGTTGATGCTCTTTGCGGAAACAGCGGTAGAAATCTGCGAAATCATGTTGGGTACATTCTTGTGAAGCACGCAGATACGAAGATCGCCGTTGTGAGGCATTGAAACATTGGGGAAGTTAACACTGTTTACAATATTTCCGTTTTCAAGATACTCACGAAGCTGTTTTGCCGCCATAACCGCGCAGTTGTCCTCGGACTCCTCGGTGGATGCGCCAAGGTGGGGAATTGCTATAACGCCCTCCATACCTGCGGTACGGGCGTTGGGGAAATCGGTAACATAGCGTCTTACCTT
>JAZNUF010000037.1:0-5036 GCA_045592185.1 Candidatus Flemingiibacterium sp. | reverse complement strand
CTTTATAAATTATTTTTGTATTAATTTGTGACGGTGTCAACCGCCAATATTTACGGTAAATAGCGCTTAGTGGTTCCCTTCAGATAAACCTGACACATACGGAAGCCCTCCGCATAATCGGCGGAACACTGATATCCGCGGTAACGGCAGCTGGTTTTCACCATATCGGGAAAATCAATATTGTCATGGTCGCGCATCCAAACGATTTGGGACTCATGGCAGTTAAGCATTTCGAGTTTCTTGTCAATATACTTAGAAACATCAACAAACTCTGTGGGATTGAAATTTACTCCCGCAAGACTGTCCATGTAGTAAACAGGTACAAGACGTGCAGGCTTATCCGTCATAGGCGGATAGTGAGGACAAGTCGCCGCAAAGCAAGCATCAAACACCAATTTTGATGTTGCCGTATGATCGGGCATATAGTCATCGGGGGTATGGGTAATGATAAAATCGGGGTTTACCTCGCGAATTATCTTAACAACCTTGTCGCGAGCTTCCTTATTGTCAGAGTAGATGTCAAGGTCATGGAATCCGCCCCAAATCACCTCAAATCCTGCCAAGTCACAGCTTTTTTTCGCCTCGGCACGGCGCATTTTGCCAAGCTCCTCAGGCATAATGATTTCGTGACCCAAATCGCCGTCAGAAAGATGGCAAACCACAACTCGGTCCCCCCTTGCTTTACAAGCAAGAAGCGTACCTGCGCAGGCGATTTCCATGTCATCGGGATGGGTACTGATTGCAAGTACAGTATACATCTTTATTTCCTCCTAAATTAATTTTCTGCCATAAGCTTAAGAAGCATATCGCGTGCCATTTCGATATCCTTTATCTGTTGTTCTCCTTTGATTTCGCGCTCAATGGTAAGCGGACCTTGATAATTAAGTTCCTTCAGCTTCTTAATGATTCCGGGGAAATTAGCTTTTCCCTCTCCTGCGGGAGTTTCTTTGCCAAGCCTTAAGCCATCGGTAGGGTATAAACCATCCTTAATGTGGGTATCCATTACGTACTCTCCAAAAACGTCAAGTGCGTCAACGCTGTTAGCCTTTCCGTAGAGGATGAGATTGGCGGTGTCGAAGTTAATGCCTACGTTGTCCATTCCGATAGCCTGAATGGTACGAAGCATGGTAACAGGGGTTTCCTGACCGGTTTCAAACATAAAATATTGTCCCTTTGCCTTTAGGTATGCACAAAGCTGACGAAGAACAACTACAAGACCGTTGTAGTTGGGGTCATCGGGATTCTCCGGAATAAAGCCCACGTGGGTAATAATCTTATTTACTCCGATTTTTTCGGCAAAATCGGATGCAACCATAAGTTCCTTCAAACGGTGCATACGATATGCAACAGGCACAAGTCCTATTGTTGCGGGTCCACCCGTGAAATTCCATTCGCATGAGGGCGACCACCCCGACCAAAGAGCGCTGATTTCAAAGTCAGTTTCTTTGAGGGCGGATTTAACCTTTTGGGCATATTCGTCTGTGTACATAGAAGTTTTCCATACGCTGAGCTGGCAGGATTTGAGATTCATGGCTTTCGCCTTCTTAAATTCTTCCAGCAAATCGGTATCCGGCTCATAATTAATCATTATTCCTATAGGGTTGTTCATTTTCTTCGTGCCTTTCGTAAGTAAAATTTACAAAAGTACCTTTCGTCCTATGTTCTTACCATCTCCACGGAGTAGCATGTTCCCTCCTGAGTATTGACTTTTCTTTATAAATATGCTAAAATACAAGAAAGACGATAATATAGTTATAAAGATACTCTTACACTATCTATGATACACGATTTTTAAGTTTTTTTCAATGTACTATATTCCGAAATACTTATACTATATTCCAATTATAGTTAAAGGAGCCGGCAATGCAAAAGACTAGCAAAACACAGTTTATAAAAACTCCTCTCAGGAACATCATCAATGTCAGCCGCATAGTAACACTCTTGTGCATTGATTTAGCCCCAAGCTTCAGGACTGTCGGTGAAACGCACGATTTTTGGGAGCTTGTTTATGTAGACCGTGGGAAATTGAATTATCATGCAGGCGAGGAGCTTTTATGCCTAAACCGCGGCGAAATGGTTTTCCATCGTCCTAATGAATTTCATAATATCGAATGTGATAATCAGCACACTGCATCGGTGTTTATAATAAATTTTGAATGTCATTCTGCGGCGATGAAACTTTTTGAGGGAAAATCCTTTCGTCTGCCTGCGGAGCTTGCCCCCCTTATGAAGCGGTTGATTGACGAAAGCGTAAATAACTTTAGTTCTTCCGTCTATCAGATTACTCCCTTAAGCGATGCTCCTCTCGGCGGTCAACAGCTGATTCGTCTGTACCTTGAGGAACTTCTTATAAAATTGGCAAGAAGCACGCAGGAATCAGAGAAGCGGACTACCGAATATACCAGTGGACGCACTAAATCAAATTTGCCCGAATACATATGCGAATACCTGGAAGAGCGCGTATATCAAAAAGTAACCATAGCTGAGCTTGCGGCGCATTTCCATTTCGGTAAAAGTCATCTTTGTGATACTTTTAAAGCCGCGAAAGGGCAAACAATTATACACTATCACCTAAATATAAAGGTAAAAGAGGCCAAGCGAATGCTTCGGGAGGAAAACATCCCCATTGCGGAAATTTCCGAAAGACTCGGCTTTGAATCTCCGGGGTATTTCTCGAGAATATTTAAGAAATATGTAGGAATATCCCCCCGTACTTTCCGCGAAAGCCTAATCAGCAACGGAACAATTCATCTTGAAAATGAACTTAATTTGAAATAGACGGTCACAACTCCGAACCAACTTCGTAAATCGAAATTGGTTCGGAATTCTTCTTGCGGGCTTCTCTCCGCGCACAGATTAGCAAAAGAAAAAACCATCCGCGAGGGATGTCATTAAGATAAGGCGAAACAAGTTTAGATAAGAAACAAGGATTCCTTGCTCTCAATGTGTGTAGAAAAAGGAATCCTTGTTTTTATTATTTGATATATTCAACCTGTTCAATAAGAGTTTTGTATTGTGACTTTTCTTCCAAACACTTGAATGTATCGCATTTCAGAAATCTTATGAGTTTTCCCTTAAGATCGTGATATTCTGCATTTCCATCGTGCCCGTAACCAAACGGATAATCTCGCAGGAGAGGAACATCCAGATATCTCTTTTTATTATAGTTATCTGCTTGTGTGAGAATAAAATTCACACCCTCATTGAGCAGTTCCATCGCTTCCTCTTCACGACCAAGTTTCACAAGACATTCCGCTGGGAAGCGATACATGGGATAATAATAATCATGAAACGGCGGTCTGTATTTTTCATCCCCATACATGGCTTCTATCATATTCCGAAGAAACGCATAGCAATATATTGCATCATCGAGTTTTCCTTCATTCATGTACAGATTACCAAGCATGGATACTCTGTAACCCAATTTAGATGACAGGGTGTGGATATTGCCGAAAAGCTGCATCCTTTCCCCCTCGGTATCACCGGCAGCATGTTTTAAATCTGTCATAAGGAAACAGCGTATATTATCGGACGTATTAGGGAAAGTTTCCGCCAAAGCGAAGGCGGCATCCCAATTCTTGCGATAAATATAAATATCAATGATTTTCCGTTTTGCCAGCAACACAAATCCTGTAGATGAGCTGTATTTGATAACAAGTTCTGCCCATCGAATAACTTCATTCGCAAGACTGTCAATTCCTTTCTGTCCGATAATGGCTTTCAAATCTGATTCGTTGCTCTTGATTATCATTGTCCCAAAAGACATTGCTTCCGTCAGAATTGTGTCATTGTTCGGATAAGTACGGATTGCATCACGATATTTGTCAAGTATAATCAAGGCTGTCGAACCTTCTTCACCATCCTTGCATCCGTCATATATTTCATAAATTTCTTTCAGACACGCAGATACCTCTTCCTTGTGCTCTGTACCATATACGCCAAACAGTACGTCGGTTGGAACTCCGAACAAATTAGCAAGCGGAACTACCTGTAAAATGTCAGGCATACTGGTATCGTTTTCCCATTTGGAAACAGCAGGAGAGGAGATGTTCAGTTGTTCGGCTAACTCCTCTTGCGTAAGATTATGTTCTTTTCGCAGACGTTTAATGATTTGCCCCATTGTTTCTGTCATATAGACTACCTCCAATTATATATTCCGGTACCGTGTATACAGTATAACATACGAATAGTATATATTTGAAGATATTAAATCGAAACTTCATATTAACTGTCAGTTAAGTTTGTTGTGGAGAGAGTGTTTTTGAAGTTGCCAACTTCCTTTTATATTTACACATCAACATAAACTGTAAAAATTCTTATACATAAAAACTTTTATATTTCTATAAAGCATTTCGGATATAAGCACTTGTTTTTGCCTTAAAAATGCCTGTTTTTAAGAATATTTTTGCTCGACCACGATAGATGAATCCTCCAAACGACTTCGGTTGAATCTTCCCTGTATCACTACGACCCCCAAGCGAACAAGCTCGGTGTATGTAGCATTTTTTATACATATCTAAACAGCGATAGAACAACAATAAGGGTAAACCCTAAGATTTACCCCTACTAAACGTAATATGCTTTATCTCAATGACATTGCCGCGAGGTATGGTTTTTCTTTTGGTAAAGCGGACGAGATATCGATACGAGTATACGCCGAGAGCGTATACTCGGCAAAAAGTCGTTTGGATTTCTTTGCTCTCTTCTTCTCTGGCTTCTTGCGGGCTTCTCTCCGCGCGCAGATTAGCAAAAGAAAAAACCATCCGCGAGGGATGGTTTTTCTATTGGTGAAGCGGACGATTGAATGTCCGAACTATTTGCCATATTTTCAATTTCTTCAGTTGTAGGTATATCGATTGGCTTATCATCAAAGGTGAGGAACACCTTGATATAACCGTCATAAACGAAGATAGCTTTTACGAGTCCGTCAATCAGCCGTTCTTTATTCTTCTCGAATCTCAGATCAAGATTACGGAACTTATGAAGCGTGAACAGAATGAAATCCTTTGTGATTTTCGGCTTCTTGTCCTCTTCAG
>JAZNUF010000036.1:0-2647 GCA_045592185.1 Candidatus Flemingiibacterium sp. | reverse complement strand
ATGCGGAGCAGTCCTCGGCGGCAAGCTTCACGGTGCGGAAATGGAAGCCAAGTCCAGAAACGAGAGCCTCAGCCTTGCCCACAAGCTCAGCGAAAGCTTCATCGGACTTTTCGGGGAGAGTGTACTGCACCATTTCTACCTTGTTGAACTGATGTCCGCGAACCATACCTCTCTCGTCTGCCCGGTAAGAACCGGCTTCACGGCGGAAGCAGGGGGTGTAGCTGATGTATTTTTTCGGCAAATCCGCCTCGGTGAGAATCTCGTCACGGTGGAGAGAAACGAGGGCGGTTTCCGCGGTGGGAAGCATGAAACGGCGGCGTTCATCCTCGGCGGTTTCAAGCCAATAAACGTCCTCGGCGAATTTCGGGAACTGTCCTGCTGTGAGGCCGCATTCGTAGCCCAGCATATGAGGAACGAGCACAAGCTCGTAGCCGTCACCGATGTGTGTTTCGATGAAATAATTCAGCAGTGCCCATTCAAGGCGTGCTCCAAGACCGCGGTAAATCCAAAATCCGTTGCCCGAAAGCTTGGTTCCGCGCTTGTAGTCGATAAGACCGAGGTCGGTGCAGAGGTCAACGTGATTTTTCGGCTCAAAATCGAATGTGTGAGGCTCGCCGTAGTAACGGAGAGGCTCGTTGTTTTCCTTTCCGCCGGGCTTTAAATCCATGTCGGGAAGATTAGGAAGACCCAGCATAAGGTTCATATATTCCGTTTCAACGGCCTTGATTTTTTCGTCATCACTCTTGATTTTCTCGGAAAGCTCCTTCATCTGTGCAAAAATAGGGGCAACGTCCTTCCCTTCCTTTTTAAGCTGAGGGATGGATTTCGACACCTTGTTCTGCTCTGCCTTGAGGGCTTCCGTTTCGGAAATCATGGCGCGGCGCTGTGCGTCAAGCTCAATGATTCTTGCAATTTCCTCTCGTGCGTCCTTGCCCTTGTTTGCAAGGCGCTGTATAGCTTCTTCGGTATTTTCTTTGATGTATTTAATGTCAAGCATTTTTGTTTCTCCTGTATGTTAAAATATACTCTCGGCGTCTTCGCCCACAAGCTTTTTTATGATGGCTTCAAGCTCTTCAGAACTGTTATAAGACAAAGATATTGACTTTTTGTTACAAAAATGGGATATTTTTACTTTATAGCCCAGAGCTTTTGAAATTCGCTTTGCCAGAGATGAATAATATTCTCTCTCTACTTCGTTTCGGGAGTCCGATTTGTCTTCGGAATCCTCGGCACTGTTGAGCTTTTTCACCAATTCCTCGGTGGCACGGACGGACAATTCCCCGTCAATTACCATCCTCGCTGCATCCGCAATCATTGACTTGTCAGCAAGTCCAAGCAAGGTGCGAGCGTGTCCTGCAGACAAGGTTTTGTCAGACACCAAGGGGATTATTTCATCGGGCAGGTCTAAAAGCCTTAGGGTGTTTGTGATTGCGGCGCGGCTCTTCCCTACTTGCTTTGCCACCTGCTCTTGGGTTAAATTATAATCATCAATAAGGGCTTTATAGCCTTCCGCTTCTTCAATGGGACTCAAATCTTCCCGTTGAATATTTTCAATCAGGGCAAATTCCGCGGTCTTCTTGTCGTCCGCGTCAAGAATTACCACCGAAACCTCCGTCAGCCCTGCCATTTTTGCGGCGCGCCAACGGCGTTCACCGGCAATAATCTGGTAAAAATCGCTGTCCGCAACGGAACGCACCACGATAGGCTGAATAAGTCCGTTAGCGGCGATAGAATCGGCAAGCTGCGCCAATGCTTCGTTATCGAAATGCTTTCTCGGCTGAGAACGGCGAGGCTCGATTTGCGATAAACGCAAAGTGCTTGTTTTTTCGGCCGAATCGGGGGAATTATCTAAAAATATCGCGGATAAACCGCTTCCCAGGGGTTGTTTTTTTGCCATTACAAACTCCTCACAATATTAAAATGTTCTATCAATTATTTCCTTAGCAATATCCATGTACGCTTCTGCGCCCTTTGAACGCTTGTCGTAATAGATTATGGGTTCTCCGTAGCTGGGTGCCTCGGACAGCTTCACGTTGCGTACCACTCCCGTGGTAAAAAGCTTGTCAGCATAATACTTTTTCAGCTCGTCAAGCACTTGCAGAGAGAGGTTAAGTCTTCCGTTGAACATGGTTATAAGAATCCCTGTTATCTCGAGAGACGGGTTGTACAGCTTTTTGACCTGTTTTATGGACATCATAAGCTGCGACAAGCCCTCGAGCGCGTAAAATTCGCATTGCATGGGGATAATTATGCCATCGCTGGCGGCAAGAGCGTTAAGAGAAAGTATGCCGAGAGATGGTGGGCAGTCGATAAAGATAAAGTCATATTCTCCCTTGATTTCCTCAAGAGCATTCTTTATGAGAAGCTCGCGGCTGTCGCTGTCGATAAGCTCAAATTCCGCGCCGGCAAGGGAAATTTGGGACGGAATGACATGAAGATTCTTAAATCCTGTGTCAATTATAGCCTCAGACGCCTTTGCACGACCGATTATTATATCATATGAGGAAGTTTTGACCTTCTTTCGCTGCACGCCCACTCCGCTTGTAGCGTTGCCTTGGGGGTCTAAATCCACTAAAAGGACCTTTTTGCCAAGGGCACCAACGGCGGCGGCACAGTTGACGGCGGATGTGGTTTTTCCCACGCCGCC
>JAZNUF010000035.1:0-2724 GCA_045592185.1 Candidatus Flemingiibacterium sp. | reverse complement strand
ATGAAAAAACTCAGCGCGTTTGTAATAACAGCGATACTTGTGCTGCAGACGGTAGTTGTTGCTTCTGTATCTGTAGGAGCGGAGGAATTAATAATACCCGACAAGGCCCAATTTCAGACCATTGAAGCTGTAGACAACTCGGCAAACCTTATAGAGGGCGGCAGCCTGGACGATGAAGAATGTCTTGACTGGTGTGTGGGACGCCCACCTCAGAGCGTTGAATGGTACAAGGATGATGTAGGCGGATGCCTTTATATTGGTAACATCACCTTAAACCATGCGGGATTCATCGCAACCCCTAAAGCAACCGTTGGCCCCGGTAATTATAAATTTACTGTGTACCTTCGCACAGAATATGAGGGTCATATTACTCAGTTGCGAGTATGGCCGATTAACGGTGACGGTAGTTTTATGGACGCTTTCGTAGTTGGTGTTACCAATGACTGGATTAAGGTCGAATGTTATTTTGAAGCTACCAACGGACTTGAAGGCATCCTCATTGGCGGAGGTCCGGCTGTTGAATTTTGCCAGCCCTATTTTGTAGATGAAATGTGCCTCGAAGCGGTTGAAACTCTTCCTGAAACTGTTCAGACCAGTTTTGGCATAGAGGTCACAGCCGAAACGGCAAAGGCATCCTCCCCCGAACTGTTCCAGTATAAGATGTGGGACAAGGAGGAAGAATCAAAGTATAAGGTAGACGGTATCATATACTGCCAGGACGCAGATTCCTTCGTTCCCGGAAAGGCAACGGAAGTGGAGCTTATTGCCTGGATAAAGCAGTTCGAGGATACTCAGGTTACCGACTACAGCATGACCATAAACAACACTCTCGCTTCTTTCCCCTCCGAGGCATGGGGAGAATACTTGGGAGATAAATACCTGCAGAAGGTAGAAAACGGAATTGCCGTTGACTACACAAATGAAGCTCGTCCTAAGGGCTTTTTTGAGCACTTTACCGTTATGGGGCTTGATTACTTTGAAATTTTTACCAAGGCGTTAAAGGAAGTGGGCATAAACCCCTGGCTCATGATGCGTACGGCGGACGCGCACGGTCTTCAGGACGAAACCTCATGGCTTCTTTCTGACTATTTCCATGAGAATCCCCAGATTCGCCGCGTGCAGTATCCAAGCAATATTACGGGACTTCTGAAATATTGGCACAATACGCCTAACTATACTCATAAAGAAGTAAGAGAGCGTTATCTTGCCCTCTTCAACGAAGCCCTCAGTCGCTATGACGTGTACGGCTTTGAACTCGATTTCCTTATGGAAGTATGGATGTGGCACTACGGCGGAGAGTATAACGGACTTGAAATACTTAACGGCTTTATGCGCGATATAGACGAAATTGTGTCCGTATACGAAGAGAAATACGGACATGAAATCAAGCTTGCGGCAACGGTGCCTGCAGATATAGAAACCTGCTACGACCACGGTATGGACGTTATGACCTGGGCATCCGAGGGAATAATCGACATGGTATATCCCGGCGGACGCGCGACGGGAATAACTAACGTACCGGTAAGAGAATGGAAATCGCTGCTTGCTCCTTACGGAGTAAAGATTGCGCCCAATATCGGAATTAATATTGGTGCTACATGGGAGACATTAAGCTCAACTCCCACCATTGAAACCTATGCCGCAACTGCTGCGAGCTATTATTCTCAGGGCGCGGATAAGATAAGAATGGGTGAAAACTTCATTTCTCTTACTGCCGTTGATTTCTCTGAGGAAAACAGAATCGCCGATTACAGATTCAAGTCTACAAGTTCCAAGAGTGGTATATGGCTTCTTATGACGACTATCGGCTCTTATGAGAAGCTGATGACTGCAGTACCCCGTAAGATGATTCTCACCTTTAACGACACATGGCATCAGGCATGGGTTAAGCCCGATTACCAAGTGGCAAACGGCGATACACTTGAACCCGGTGAGACAATCGCCATTAAGCTTGCGGTTGGCGATATACAAGAGGGGGCAACCGTAACCTACTCCTTTGCTTCCACGCTTGTTGACGAAACAAAGGCGCCTACCGTAAAGATAAATGAACAACCCTGTAACTTCATCGGTATTACGAGTGACGTAGACCATTTCACCGATATTCGGAAGCTCTATACTTATGAAGTGCCCGAGTCGGTGTTTAATGACGGATATTTGGTTGCCGAGATTACCAATGATAACGGCAACGAAACTCACGTACTTAAGCACGTAGAGGTTTACATTGTTCCTGCCGATTGATTAAACGGTGAATTCCCCGGACATTTTCAGTCCGGGGAATTATTTTCTATTGCCAATGCAGCTGTGGATGAGGCGGCAGTACAATCCCTCGAGTACGGAGAGGCTTACATAGACCTGACAAAATAATTGTTTGCTATATAAATGTTGGAAAAATCATTGACAAATTATCGTAGTTATGGTACAATAATTTCACGGCTATTAATTTATTCCGCGGATAAGCGGGGACAAAATAGTAAATTGGAGGAAAAATCATGAAAAAACTCACGGCGTTTGTAATGACAGCTATGCTTGTGCTGCAGACGGTAGTTGTTGCTTCTGTATCCGTAGGAGCTGAGGAATTAACAATACCCGACAAGGTTCCGTTTAAGACTATTGAAGCTGTAAATAACCCGTCAAATCTTTTTGTAGACGGTAGTTTTGACGATGAAGAATGTCTTGACTGGTGTGTGGGACGCCCACCTCAGAACGTTGAATAAGTCGGATCGT
>JAZNUF010000034.1:0-4352 GCA_045592185.1 Candidatus Flemingiibacterium sp. | reverse complement strand
CAGAAAAAATCATCGTGTTTGCGATGATTTTTTTATTTTTCCCCTACACGATTTTGAAAAAATAATACCCTCTCGACAGTTCAATAAAATTGTTTAATTTGTTTTTTTCGATAATTGTTGAAAACAATCGAAAAATGTGTTATAATAACACTACATGAATAATATACTTCCCCGTATTTTTTACCGATTCGATTATTTACCGAGCAGTTTAAAATTGCGCTTGTTCTATAGGCATTTGAACGGTAAACCATATTTTGAAGTTAAGCATAAATTGATAGTGTACCGCACTAAAAAATTTGGAGATGTCATGAACAATGAATTGAAAAATACATCAATAAGGTATCAAGACTTAGTCTGGCTTTTTACAATCGGCAGTATAATCGGTTTTGCATTGGAGGGTGTATGGAGTGCCATTAGAACAGGTGCATGGGTAAACCATTCCGCACTTGTATGGGGTCCTTTTTGCATCATCTATGGCTTCGGTGCCATTGCTATCTATCTCCTTGCAAGTTGCCTTAAAAATCATAATTTTGTGTTTCAATTTTTATGTTACGCTCTTACTGGAACTGCAGTTGAGTATATCGGCAGTCTTTTTCAGGAGAAGCTGTTCGGCACTAAATCATGGTCGTACAGCGATCATTTTCTTAATATAAACGGCAGAGTCAGCTTTGAAATGTTTCTCATTTGGGGCTTTTTAGGCATTGTCTTTTCCTTCTTGCTATATCCTCTGTTGACGCAATTATTTATAAAGTATCACTGCTCCATAAATACGGTCATATGCATTGGACTCAGTGTTTTTCTAATCGCCAATATGACGGTTTCTTCTCTCGCGGTGCATCGTTGGAGAGAGCGAAATCGTAACGAAGCCCCCAGCAACTCTATTGAGGCTGTACTCGATAAAACGTATGATGACAACAGAATGCGGAAAATCTACAGTAATATGCGATTTGTATAGGGAGTTATATGCTATTGGTCGCCCGTTGGTCTTTGTCCCGCTCGTTTGTTGAACAAATGCGAGCCCCGCGATAAAGCAGAATGATAATTATAATTTATCTAAGCATATAAAATCCCCCGACAGACCTAAAAATCTGTCGGGGGTCCGTTATTTCTGAAATCCTCTTATAAAACAGCTTCGGCTATATAAGGAATGACATCGCGCACAGTAAAAATTTTGTTTGTGTCAAGAAGCGCAATTTCGCGCGACTTGTCTTTAGCGAGTGAGCTGGGAATGTTCGCAAGGAGTGTGAAAGTCACAGGGCTGTCAAGCTTCAAATTTTCATCATTATCTTCCTTGAGAATCCCCTCATTTACAGCCACAACTATACTGAAAAAATAGGGGTGTTTCGGTGTTATTCTCCACATCTTTGCAATTTTTCGGTATTCATCAGTAACCTTAAAGCCGCTGTCAACCCATGACCGATAACATTCATGCACGGCTTTCGGCGGAACACACATAGTAACAAGCTCCCCGAAATTAACTGCTCTTTCGGGGTATAAATGGTTATTCTTCCGTGCAATACAATACCCAGCATTTATGAGAGCATTGGCATAAGGATAAATCGGGTCTGTGTCGGATAAATCCTCGAAAGGCGACATTTTTATGAGTTCAGACACAGTCACAACCTTGTAACCATATTTCGTAAGAAGCTCCAGCTGTTTTTCGAGTCCGTCCGCTACGGGAGTTTCCTTTGACATATTACAGCCATCTTTTTGGAATATTATTTGTCCGTTAAGGGCACTTGGATTCTCGGCTAAAATTCGCTTCATGGGCGATATCATGGCTTCAACGTCCTTTTCGTAATCACCGCTGACCTGCCATCCGCCGCCGTCAAAGCTTGCGGCCATGTATTGATAATTCATATATCGATAGGCATCATAGGCGGTATGCCCGTCATTTGTTTTGTCCACGTAATGAGGGGGCCTTGACATTTTAATTTCAAACCCGAAATCATTTTTTACCTTTTGGTGGAGAGTGCTTAGATCCTCCACTACCTCGGAAATGCCGTCATAACTTTTTCTCTTTCCGTAAACAATGGGGCTTTTCCCAAACAAAATATGCCGCCAACCGTGATTTGTAAGTTCATGCCCCTCATCTAAAATACGTTTTACCAATTCGGGGCAATTTTTCACCCCTGCCATAGAGTCCATTCCGAAATCGGGGTAGTGGTCATAGGCGATTCCGCCCCAACTGAAGCTGCCAACTTCCCCTGCTTTGTCGGGATAATTGTATTCGGTAGTGCTAATAACATCAAAAGTGCCGTGAGCGTCATACTTTTTCAAAATGTCGAGAATATTCTCGGTCAGTCCCTTACCGGAGCTCGGCGGGCTTGTCTTCATGGACGTAGGCCCATCGTCAAAGGTCATGGCGACAAACCTCCCCTTTGAAGGAGGGGCAACACGCTCAAGACGGCGTACAGGGCTTAAATACTTCCCTGCTTTCTCTTTGGCATATTCCTTATATTTTCCTTTGGCTTTGCGTGCTAAATCATAGAGAATCATTTTCTGTTCTCTCCTTGGTCAAATCAATATATTGTGGGCTCTTTTTAGGCAAAAAAGAGAGTAAAATCCCCCGAACCGTCCTTGGAATCAGCTTCGGAATCCGTTTCCAATCGCGAAGCCGCCGGGTTTTCAGCCATCCGCTTTTTACTTTCCAAATGGCCTTTGCTCTGCCGCCGTAAATCCTGCCCTCTCCCCTCTTAAGGGCAGAGTAAATTTGCGAGAGCTTGTCCTCGTGTGTGTCGGCGGTAACATCACACTCAAAATATGCCGCCCCTACCTCACGGGAGTAATGTCCATCGCTTCCTGCAGACACGGGAAGATTAAGCTCTGACGCTTTTTTCTGTGCATACAGATTCGCCTTTCGGTTTAGGGAGTGTTCAATCCTTGCATTGTAACCCTCAATTCCGTCAATAGAAGCAAAAAGCTCATCGTCACGCGTCATTTCCGGTGCATAAGGATGCGCAAGAAATACGAGCCCTCCCATTTCGTGGGCACGGCGGACAATCTCCCGCCAAGGATATCTTCCCTTTTCATCCTTTTCAAGTCCCACGTCAATGGGACCGTTGATAAAATAGGCCAGCATATGTCCCCCATCGGTGGTATACTCGCAGGCCGGAATTAGGATAAACTCTTCATTTTTGGGCACATTCGAAAAGCAGTCGTGGTCAGTCACGGCAATTCCGTCAAGTCCTGCGGATTTTGCCGCGGATATCATATTTTCAAGTGTTTCCGGACTATCGGCAGAGGCCCTTGTATGAACGTGTAAATCAAGCTTCATCTTATAATTTTATCCTTCTTTTTTAGAGCTGCCGCAAGATATTTAAATCCGGGCATTGGGTCAGATAATGAAAGTACGCCATCCCTTGTGCGTATATCAAAGAACGAGCCTATGTACTTAATTGCAAAGGTGAATTTCTTTTTTGATATCTTTAAATAGGCAGGAAATGCAAGCATATCCTGAAGTATAAATCTCATTCTTTTGCCAATTTTATAGCTCGGTTTAAGCTCGTGTGTAGGCGCAAGCTCTCCCATCGCGACACGTGCAATGGCTTCACCGATGTTGCATCCCGAAATCGGAGCAAGAGCAGAGCTTCCCCAAAGGCGAGGGTTTATTTCCATCAGCTTGTATCCCCCCTCCGGAGTTCCTTTAAATTCCACCATAGCTACCCCTACCCAATCAAGAGAACGCAGCAGCTTCACAGCATATTCAGCAAGCTCATCATTCCACGCGCTTTCGCATAGGCAGGATGGGCCTCCGCTTACGGGATATTCGTGCAAACGGCGGTGGCAGAAAACCGTCATGGGATTATGTTCCCTATCCATAACCACAGACACGCCGAATCCCTCACCCGTCACATATTCCTGAACTATAGGCTTACTCTGAATCCCGTGCATATAGGTATATTTCTCTGTAAATTCATCGGGAGTGTTTACAATGCAATATCTATCCTTCGGGTCAAGATGCAAAAGCTCGCCGGCACGGTATTTTATTACCGCAGGATATGAAACACGCAGCGAAAGCTCTTCTACCGATTCACTACCTGAAATTGATGTGGTTTCGGGGTATGGGATGTCAAGCTCCGCCGCACGCTTTATAAGGGCATCTTTATCGTTTGCGAGATTTATTGCCTCTATGGTAGGTATAGCTACGTCAAAGTGTTCCATCGCCCACTTTCTGTGCTGACACAAGGTCGTTAGAGTATCCATCCCCACGGGAATAAGAACCTTTCTGTCGCCAAGGGACACCTCTTCAAGTGCGGCTAAATACTTCCACCCCTCATCGGGAGATGGCAAGAAAAGGGTGTTTTTCGTATATTTCGAATAGAATCCAAGTGCCGCCCTGCGCTCAGTAC